>JAFDFH010000133.1 GCA_019309945.1 Deltaproteobacteria bacterium | reverse complement strand
GGGTCACTGTAAGCCGCCCTAAACGGCTTCAAACAGTTGCCCGCTTTGAAAAAAATGACCGGATGACTCCGCTGGTAGGTTTAACCGTTTAACCATAAGTTTTTGAGAAGTTACTTTTGTATTCCTTGAACGCGAACAAAAATTACCATTTTTCAAATGTATCACTTCGCGAAAGGTAAAGACGTTTTATATGATTGATAAGGGCAAAACCTTTAACACCATTATCGATTTTATTACCGGAAAAGAGACACCTGAAATCGGATCAGAAGCAAACCGACAAAAGGTTGAACGGTTACTGGTAGAGGATAAGGGCTTTGCGAAAAGGGATATTGAGGTGGACGCCGATATTGAGATTGTCGTCGGCGGTGAGGTTTACCGGTCCCAGATAGATCTCGTGGCGATGGTGGAAGGAAAAAGGTTCATGGTAATAAAGTGCGTGGCCGCATCTTTAGGTTCCTGGGAAAGGGAAATTCTATCTGCCGCCAGACTTCTCGATAGATATCAAATTCCATTGGCGGTGGTTTCAGACGGTAAAACGGCCATTGTTTTAGATACGCTGCGGGGCAAAAAGGTGGGTGCGGGACTCGGAGCAATTCCCTCCAAAGATGAAGCTAAGAAGGTTCTCGATACGCTCACACTTTCGCCATTACCGGAAAAACGACGGGAGCAAGAAAAGATTATCTTTCGTTCCTATGATAGCATGAACGTCAATGTGCGGCGGAATTTATAAAGAAATGTTCTGGCTTCAGAGGCCGGCCACTTCTTTTCCACAATGCTTACAAATCTTTGCGCGCTTCTTAATAATTTCTGAACAAAACGGGCAGTCGCGGGTGTAATGCCTCTCATGAATTTTTTGAATTGCTTTTTCGATCTTGTCCTGAAGCTTTACATTGCCCATTTTAAGATTACGAATCGGCTCAATCGCCTCCAGTTCACCAAAATCACCAATCATTTCAGCAGCCTTCATTCTGACCCGTACCGGTTCGGTTGCATCCATAAGTATTCTTAGAACCGAAACCATATCTTTTTCGACATAACAGGTGGCGAGAATTGAAAATCCTTTCTTTATGGCTTCCTTAAGTGCCTGTTCAGCAGCGAGTATCTGATCGTCAATAATTTGTCCTGTGGCTCCCATGGCGCTGAAAACCGGCATGTACTCAAATTGGGACGTTCCGGGATAACAAATACACCTGTAGGATGCATGATGGGCGTACCTTTCTTGTATATCTTCCCATCCCTGCTTGAACTGAGGACAGTCATCGTTGAAACAGACGAACAGGTAGGGTGTGCCCCATCCGAGTCCATCACTGAAGGTAATCGGCGGAACCTCCCAGAGACTCATTTCTTGACCACAGTGGGGGCATTTGGGTTTTTCTTGTGAAAGTATTTT
The DNA here is from genome assembly GCA_019309945.1 of Deltaproteobacteria bacterium. Classification (GTDB taxonomy): domain Bacteria; phylum Desulfobacterota; class Desulfobacteria; order Desulfobacterales; family JAFDFH01; genus JAFDFH01. Next base: position 10,660 of record JAFDFH010000133.1, on the reverse strand, counting down.
TTCTAAAACTTGCTCTTTGGTTTCAAAAAGCATTATTTTTCTCCATACTAAACCGCTATTTTATGGGCGGATGCCTACCCTGGTTTTTTCGAATCGCTGTCAAAACTTGCAACGGTAAATAAGCTAAGCGCCTTTTTACCTTTGTCAACAAACATCGCAACCAAGATTCGTTAACGTGATGACGGTTCGTGTTTTTCGGTGAAAGCGCATTTAAGTGGCCCCTGAGGCAACTGTAACGGTAAAAATCCGAGCTACAAATGCCTAAAATGCGCTAAAGTGCCTAAAATTAAGGATGTTAATCATTATATAAAAAGAAGCTAAAATTCCAATTTTGAGTTAGCGAGCATCCAGTATCGGGTATCGGGCGCAAGTGGAAAAAACGTTTAACCCGGACGAGCCGGAACCAAAAATATTTGCCACCAAGGCACAAAGACACGAAGAATTTATGCGTGGCTAGGTTAATAAGCCGACGGAAAAAGCCAGTAGGAATTGGCCGGTATAATACATCGGCAGCCCGATGAGCCGATTGATAAATTGGTATTTTAAAAAGCGGTCCCGGGCAACAAATACGTCGGAAAAGTAAAAGCTAAGGGCACCGGCAAAAACCATTATTCGACCGGAACGTGTCAGACCAGAATCACCGAGAACGGTCCACGCACCGGAAAGCATAACCGTAATGACAACCACGTAAAAAAAGACCGGAAACTTCATTGCTCCCAGATGGGGTTTGAGCCACAAATAGATTCCGCCACTGACGACGACAGTAGCCAGAGTTCCTGTCAACGTCCACCCATTTGGGGTGGACACATAGAAAAAGCCAACGACATAACAAACATGTCCGAGCAAAAAAGAGATCAGGCCTGCCAGGAACATTTTTTCCGGGGGCAAGGCCAGAAAAACGTCTCCCACCAGGCAGAACAACAATCCGAGCAGAAGAAAGCGATAATACGCCAACAGGGGATGGGGTTGCAGTAAAGCCGCAACAACAAAAAGCATGGAAAGAACGATTTTTGTCGGCAGCCGACCTTTTCGATTTTCCCTTTTTTCTAAATACAGGAGCGTAGTCAATAAGATTAGTGCCAAAATGACGATCAATCCATTTCCCATGATTTTTTCCTTTCACATAAAAAAATGAACGGCTTCAAACAGTTGTCCGCTTTGAAAAAAATTGCCGGATGACTCCACTGGTAGGTTTAACCATAAGTTTTTGAGAAGTTACCCACAGTTGATCCGCATGCACAGTGGGTCGTTTCTTAAAGATGTTTGAATGCCAATTGACACCCGGCCGGATTTTCCCTATCATCTTTTTACAAAAGCAATCTCAAAACGTTCAATTTGAAATTGATTCTATTAAATAGAGCAGTTTTAGCATATTTTATCAACTTTAAATGGTAGGAGGTAAACAGTGGATGGAATCGATACCGTGGCGCAGTTGATGGTCATTTCTGCCATTACCGCTCCAAAAAGCAAGGGCGAAAATTTTGTTCAAACCAAGGTGCTGAAAGGCGAAAGCTTGCAACGACTGGCCGATGCCATGATCGAGTTCGGCAAGAAGGCCAAGAAAAAGGATTTTGATCGGGATGGAAAAAACGTAGCCGGGTCTGAAGCCGTGGTACTGATCGGTATTAAAAATGCCAGAGTACTGGGACTTAACTGCGGGGCCTGCGGATTTCCCGATTGTAAGACCCTTGAAGAACAGGAAAAAGCAGCAGGGGAGTTCATGGGGCCTGTTTGTGCCTTCAGATTGCTTGACATGGGGATCGCATTAGGTTCGGCCGTTAAAACTGCCAGTAATCTGAATGTGGATAACCGGATCATGTACCGTGTGGGGGCTGTGGCGCGCGATATGGAACTTGTCGATTGGGATTTCGTGATGGGAATTCCACTGTCCATTTCAGGAAAAAGTATCTATTTTGACAGATAAGGACGGATTTTTACGGGTGTTTATCAATTAAACCTCGAACCTTTGAACCCCGAAACCGTGAACAGTTATCTAGTGCCCGTCCAGAAACGAGGATTTTTGTTCGAGATCAAGGCCTGCGAAAAATTTTACCGCAGGCATATAGTTGATATTCCGAGGATAAAATTTTGAGCATAACGTAGAGATTGGGCAAAAAGACCGTTTCTGGATGGGCACTATCTATATGTTTACGCTCTCACCAACAGCAGGGATAAGCAGCTTCACGTTCGGGGCCTTTGCGCCACACTGTTTGACGAACTCGTCGGCGGTTTTTGCAATAATGGGAAATGAAGCGTAATGAATCGGCATTACCATCTTGGGTTTTATCATTTTAACGGCCTCGCCGGCCTGATACGCATCCATTGTAAATGTACCGCCGATTGGCAGAATAGCCACATCAATTGGGTAAAGCCTTCCGTAAAGTTCCATTTCAGAGAACAGGCTGGTGTCGCCCGCATGGTAGACAGTGGTCCCATCAAGCACTGTTGCGATGTTGCCTAACGCACAGGCCGTATCCGATGAGTGAAAGGCAGGCGTTGCCGTGACCTGCACCCAGTCAAGCTCGACCCCACCGCCGACCATATAACCAAACCCGAAATTAACCACCTGCGCTTCGTTAAAGCCCTCATCAATCAGGCGTTTCATTGTCTGAACGGGCCCACCCAATAAGGCCCCTGTCTTATTACAAACAGCCGCGGCCGAACCGATATGGTCAAAATGGTCATGGCTAATGAGCACCAGATCGGCACGTTCGATATCATCCGTTTCAATAGGACAGGTCGGATTGCCATCTTCCTTGGTCCACGGGTCAAAAAGAATGACTTTATCATCGGCGGTTGTAAACTCGACAAAGGAATGACCCAACCAGCGAATTTTACCAGACATAATTCCTCCTTTCTTCAAAGTAGAGATTGAGACCTTTGCAAAACGCCCCTTTTTACCCAATTTCTGTGTCAGGGTCAAATTTTAATTCTCAAAATACTCAATGTATTCCTGTGGTTAATCCACCTCAGGCGGATTGTCTTCCTTGATCTTGGACAAAATTGAACATTTTGAAACTATCTCTGATGTCTTTATTTTAAGTTTTAATTATAGTCAAATGGTTTGAAAATAAAGAGTTCGAAAATTTCGAACCTTTTTCGCAGGCCTTGATCTCGAACAAAAATCCGCGTTTCGGGACGGACACTAAATAGAAAACAGGTGTGAATATGAGAAACCCATTCCGTTTTTTAAAAGGCAGGATCGCCGTCAAATCCGCCATGGGTTCGCTGTGCCCACCTTCACCTTTTTTTAGTCCCCACAATATGATGTGGTAATTATCAGCTTGACACACAACTCTCTTTTTGCCATACTTTGATATCTTCAAAGTTAATTCTTGACTTACACCTTAGAGGGTATTGCTTATAACATAATTTTTTGGAGGGCATTATGGACAGATTGAAATTTTTGCGAATGAGGGCGCAGTGTTTCTATTTTTTATTGTTCCTCTTTTTATTTTCTGTAACCGGTTGTGTGAGCACTTCACGGTACCAGGCCTTGGAGAGCGAATATGGGACCTTACAGGAAGAGAACCAGCAACTCAAGGCAGAGCTTGACGAGCAGAAGAGTTGGCATGAACAAGAGATTGAGGCCAAGGAAATACAGGAACAGGCCTTGCAGGAGATGATTGCCGAACTCCAAGAAGAAATAGACGCTAAGCTGGTCCGAATTCAGATGATGGAGAACTACCTGAAAGTGGAACTGGTGGAAAAGCTTCTGTTTGAATCAGCTTCGGCTAAGGTTTCCCGCGAAGGAAGAAAGATTCTGGCCCGCATTGCCCCGATCCTTAAAAGGGCTGGAGGTCAGGAAATACATATCGTCGGACACACGGACGAACTTCCGCCGAGCGCGAGAACCAAGTCAAAGTATCCTTCCAATTGGGAGCTGTCTACGGCACGGGCTACCAACGTTGTACAGATTTTGCAGTGGGGATATGGAATCGATCCCCACCGACTGGTCGCTGAAGGAATGGCGCATTACAAGCCGCTGAATATGGGAAAAGATCAGGGGGTACGGGCGAGAAACCGGGCTGTCGAAATTTTGTTAAAGCCGGTTAGGCAATAATCTGAACATCATGAAGCGAATTCTTATTCTCAGAACCTGAATCGCTGATGAATACTTTGTTGGCGAAAATTCACCCCACGGGCTGTTTTCCGTCTTCTTTTGTCACCATGATGAAGATAAGGGGGATAAAGAGCAGGGTTAAAAAAGTGCCGACAATGAGGCCACCGATTGCCACTGCACCGAGGGGGGCCAGCCGTTCAAGGCCAATGGCCGAGCCCAGGGCAACAGGCAACATGCCTGCGGATACGGCAAAGGCGGTCATCAGTACCGGCCTGGTACGGATGCGTATCGATTCGAGCATGGCCTCTTTTTTGGCCAAACCTTCCGCCATCTTTTCCTGGGCAAAATGAATGAGGAGAATTGCATTATTGACGATGATGCCGGAGAGAAGAATAAAGCCCATCATGGCCGGCATGGAGACATGATAATCGAGGATGAGGTTCGTCCAGGAAGCACCGATAATGGTCAGCGGAATGGAAAGGACAATCATGATGGCCACCCTGATACTATTGAACAGGGCAATCAGGGTGAAAAAAATGAGGATCACCGCAAAACCGATGGCCCCGACCATCCTCCCAGCTGCACTTTTAAATTGTTTAATATCCCCGCTCTGCTCCATGGTCACTGACGAGGGCAATTTCGACCCTTTAAAGGCCTTGTCAAAATCAGCCATAATATGGGAAATGGCGGCCTTTTCTCTGGATCCGTAGACATTGAGGGTATAATTTAGGCCTTCCCTGGTAATGATGCCCGGCTCTTGCTCGCTCTTAAAAGAAGCGATGGCTGCAAGGGGAATTTTGCCCTTAGGGGAGTCAAGCAGAGTGGATTGCAGGATATCCACACTGTCCCGCTGCCCGGCAGGTAGCCAGACACGCACACCAAAATCAACACTGTTCTGCAGGGGCAAGGAGGCAACCAGCGCTCCCCGTAAAACAGCCTGCAACTGCCCGGCAATATCTGCACTTTTGAGGCCGTACATTGCAGCCCGCGCCTGATCGATCTCAAGGTTATACACGGTTTTATCTTTGTCCCAGGTCCTGGCAACAGAGACAATACCTCTGGTTTTATAGAGGGCTTTTTCGACCAGGTCTCCTGCTGTTTCCAGATCGGCAAAGCTTTGGCTGGACAAGGTTACATCAATACTTGCCCGGATACTTGCCATGGCCGTGGCCCCGTAATCCACAACCTCAAGACTCTTGATATTATCAATTCGGGCCACTGCCGATACTGAGCACCCCCGGTTCACTGCCGATGGCTGAAGAGAGGCGAAGCAGGGGGCCGTTTTCAGTAAGGATTGTATTCACCTCTTCAACGATGCGCTGGCTTGTCTCGATGGGCAGATTAGGGTCTGTAACGATATTGACTTTAACACCGCCGGTATCCATGGGGGGCATCAGTTCCTGTCCCACCGTGGGCATCACGCTCCGTACACTGACCACAAAGAGCAGGGCCAGGCAGATAAAATAGGCCAGTGCCACAATTTTACTCCGTAAGGCCAGGCTGACAGCCGCGGAAAAAAAGGTCCGTATCTGATCGTTGACAAAGTCAGTTATATGATGGAAAAAATTTTCCAGGCGTAGAACCCAAGGCTGCTCCATAGTCAGTATTTTCAGCGAGAGCAACGGTACTGCAGTGATAGAAATAACATAGGAGGCCGCGAGTGCCAGGAGCAGGGTCCCCACCAGGGGACGGAATATGGTCTGGGGATAGCCGCCGACAAAGAGGATGGGGGTCAGGGCAATCATCGTGGTGATGGTGCCGGAAAGATCGGCAAACATGATCTCCTTGGTTCCGGAGAGGACCGACTTCCTGATATCGCTGCCCCCCTTTTTATAATGGCGCTCAATGTTTTCCATGACCACAACCGTGTCATCAAGCAGCAAGCCAAGCGCCAGAATAATACCGGTCAGGGTGACCACATTAAACTCGATGCCCACTATCCACATCAGGGCAATGATGGTTGCGTAAACCACCGGAATGGTGGCAAGTACAACCAACACTTGACGGAAACTGGCCAGAAAGAAGAAGACCACGATAGTGGACATGATGATGGCGTCCCGCAGGGCTTCGAACATATTCTCCGTACTCTGGACAATGATATCCTTCTGGGTGTCCGTGATCTCAAATCGGAGGTTGGGATATTGTTTTTTTATATTCTTAAGCTTTTCCTCAACCCGATCAATGGTGTTGATCACATCGGCATTGAGTCCGCGCTGGATCGAAAGGGCTATGGATTCCCGACCATTGCCGTAGTAGCCTGAACTGTTTTCATAATGGCCGAAATAGATATCACTCACATCACCCAACCGTACATCCGGCGTCAGGCGCAGGGCACGAAGGCCCGGAACAGTATCCTCTTTGCCGGGAGACTTTAAGAGATAACGGCTTTTCGCATTGCTGATAAAACCAATGGCATAATCTTTATTATTACTCTGCAAGGTTGCCAGCACCGCAGTAAGACCAAGGCCGTATTGATCCAGCTGGGCCTTGTCAATGATGATCTGCACCTCCTTTTTATAGCTGCCGAAGATGTCAACATTGGCCACACCTGGAGTCTTGAGCAGTTCACGGCGTAGTTCGTTTTCAGCAAACTGGCGGATATCAGGCAAGGGGATTGAATCGGAGCTGATCCCGATAATCACTATGGGAGCTGTGGCGGCAGAAATTTTATGGACCTGCGGTTCCTTGATATCCGGCGGCAGGGCAGAGCGGATCTTGTTAATGGAATTGGTGACATCGCTTGCTGCCATATCCAGATCTTTACTGTATTCAAACTCGGCCCGGATAACAGAAACTTCATCAATGGTTGTTGAAAAGACCCTGCGGATCTTATCCAGGCTGTAGAGTTCCTCTTCCATGGGTACAGCAACGTTGGCCGCCAGGGTTTTGGCAGAACCACCGGGTTGGATAATAACCACAGCAATCTCCGGGTAGTTCGACTCCGGGAAGAGTTTCCGATCAACCTTTTGATAGCCTGCAATACCCAGAAAAATAAAGAGGGCCAGAAAGGAATAGATGAAATAGGGCCGCTGCAGGAGGCGCTCTATAAAACTGCTATTCATGCGCATCGCTTCTGTTAATCAGGACATTACCATAGCCGGGCAGCTGGCTCAGCTTTGCCTCGGCCGCCACCGCCACGGGTGAGGTGGGACATGGTTCAATTAAGGCGTGTTCTCTGTTCCTGGCAATTATGCTCACCGGAAAAGGACTGAACTGTCCGTTTGCATGGACCATGACCTGGGCCCCCTCCTTTTTCCGGAGGAGGGCATCAAGGGGAACGGTACAGCCGGTATCTGCGAAGGTGAGTACATCAATGGTGATATAACTGGAGTTCGGCATGTCCAGGGGGATACCAACGCCAACTTCTGCAACCGAGAGGCCGTTTTTAGCATCACTGTAGAGGGTTATGATCTGACCAATTTTCCGGCCATTCAGAAAAGCCTCCTGCCCTGTCCTGATTTCAAAATCCCCCGGTACATAGCTAAAGGTGAGTTTTTGCCCTGGAGAATTGATGGAGAGCAGTGGCTGGCCCGGGTTGGCAAGGTCCCCTGGGCGTGAAAAGATGGTGCCGACAGTCCCGTCAAAAGGGGCCTTGATGTTGAGATAGCTGAGCTGAACTTCAAGAGCGGTGATCTTCTGCCGTGTAGCTTCAAGGCTTGCCTGCTTGGCGGCATATGCGACTTCCGAGGCTTCAAATTTTTCTCGGGCCAGGCCACCCACCTCAAAAAGAGCCCTGTTGCGTTCATGGAGGCTCCCGGTATATTGGACATCCTTTGCCTGGGCCTTCAGGTTCACCTGCAGGGACTGGATGCTTGAAGCAATTTCCAGGTCATCAATATGAAGCAGGAGGTCGCCCTCTTTTACAGGCTGGTTTTCCCTGACCAGAACCTCTTTTATCCGGCCGCTCAGCTTGGAAGAAACTCTGGCAGTTTCACGGGAGGTAAGCTGAGCAAGAAAAGGACGGGTCTGCTCCAATCGTTCTGTTGTTGCCGGAACGACTTTTACCTGATAGGTCAAAGGGGTCGGGGTAGCGGCATTCTTTATACTCTGCCTGCGTTTTCTAAGGAGCATAGCAGCACTGCCAAGCAGTATAACAATCAGCAGTAATATAATAAATTTCTTCATTTATTCTCTCCGTTCTCCAGCAGGTAATACAGATAAAAGTAGGCATTCTGGTAGGTATATTGGGCAGTAATAGAGCGACTCAAGGCCAGTTTATTACGGGCCTTGGCATAAAGCAGATCATTCAAATCCGTGGCTCCTTTATCAAAGCGGGTCTGCTCAATTATCTCAGTCTCACGGGTCAGGGCAAGCTCGGTCTCGGCAGAATGAAACTCATCCATGGCCATCTCGATTTTTGTGATCGCTTCACTCAGGGATCGCTTCAGCTCAAGCTCTGTTTTTAACCGTTCCTGCTGGCTTTGCTTTTCGCTTATAACAGCCATTTGGCGAGCTGCCTTACGACTGCCAAAGTCAAAAACAGTCCACTTCAGATTCACAGCTGCCTGCCAGACTTCCTGGTTATTCCAGTCACCCTCATTGAGATTGGAACTGTCATTGGGGCCAAAATTCTGGCCATAAAAACCATTAAAGGTTACCTGGGGGTAATAGGCGGCATTACTTTTCTCAACAAGCTTGGTCTTTTTTTTCACGTCCAGTATGGCCGAACGATATCGTTCGAGTTCCTGAATCTCCTTGTTATGCTCAGTCTCACCGGGAGCAAGCATCTCCACGGAGAAATCTTCCAGGGTGGTAATCGTGTCTATGTTGAGCAGGCTGGCAAGACTGGCCTTCATTATCCTGATATTACCACTGATCTGCCGCGTTTTAACCCTGGCATTTTCAAGGGCCGCTGCGGCTTTGAGCATCTCCACCCTGGCCTTTTTCCCAAGTTTGACCTCAAGGGAAATGTCATCATAAAGGCTTTGCAATGCCTTATGGTACTCTCTTTGTGCCTCTTCCTGGGCCTGCAGAGAAAGGATATTTACATACAGCGTTTTCACATTATAAATGAGCTGCTCTCGGCTCAGTTTTATAGCAGCTCCCGTCATCTCTTTTTCCAGGGCCGCAATTTCCACTGAACGTTGCTGGGCAAAGCCGGTGAAAAGCGGGACCTCATACATGATGCCTGTGGTAAAGAGATCCTCTGTGGTGGGAACGGCCGTGGGATCCTTGAAGATTGAGGCCGGGGTCAATGGGGCCAAGGTACGCGGCAGATTGTAGTGACCATAGGAAGCCACCAGGTCAATCTTGCCGAAATTCTGTGATTTTTTCCCGCTCAAGTCTACTTCGCTCAAGGCCCGATTCATCTGCTGTTTTTGCAGATCAGGGTTATTTTTAAGCGCCAGGGCGACAGCCTCTTCAATGGTCAGCCCACTGCTCGCTCCGGGAAGAAATGCAATAATGGCCTGGCTCAATAGGCCCAAGATCAGAAATTTTGTTAACATGGTTCTTTTCATAGATACTCGCAACACCTATTGTTTTTGCAAAATATGTATCTGAATTATTTAAAAATACTCGTAAATCCGTCTTATCTCAAATCTCCAGAACCAGTCCTAAAGGACCTCGGCCTAGCAGTTAAAGATTATTACACCACAGGAGATATTTGTAAAGTTTTGAATATAAAACCTGATACTTTCAGACAACCCATTTGCTGAGGATTTTATCCAGAGTTACAAAAAATCACTGGGAAAAGGATATTCACTAAGGAACAGATCAAAAAGCTCATAAGACTTACAGGAGAACTGATTAAAAAGGAGACCCTCTTTGCCGGAAAATCCGACTAATTTTTTAACACCCCACCTCATTCATACATTTATGATTTTCACTCATTCCGGAGGTTTTTTCGCGCCGATGTAAAATTGATAGCTCGACCACTCATATTCCTCCGGAGTCTTAACCCTTTTCGCCCTGACCGGGTTTAAATGAATATATCGTGAAAGCTCTTTTGCGTATTCGTCAATATCAACGCGTATCGCTTTGTAACGCCCCTGAAACAAATGCCCGGATCGTCCGCGTTGCACATTAAAATAAGTTCTGTATGCACCGTTAATATGCTGCATGATCTGAGGCCGATTTCCAGAAGGCGTTTCAAGCAACAGGTGATAATGTTTGTCCATCAAACAGAATACATGAATAACCGCATCATATCTCTTTGTAGCCGATTTAAAATATTAAAAAAACTTTTCCCTGTCACGCTTGCTCGTGAATACATCTTTCCGTTCATTACCCCGGGAGGTCACATAATAGAAGGCGCCAGGATAGGTTATTCTCAAGGGCTCCCTTGCCGGGGTTTTCATGATACTATTCTTTTTATTACAGGTTTGGGTAGGGTAGTGATCTCCAAGATGTATCTCCGGCGAGCATAGTATCAAAAATCGATATGGTTAGGCTTTAATTTTTTAGAAATTTGAAAACATGGAAGCCTCCCCCCTCGCTCTTCCGTATACAACGTGCGGCGTCGGGATAGCGAGCTCTCTGGATAGCCGGGCGACCGCGGACCGGAAATTTTTCTTGACATGACACCTCAAATTGATAAAATTACCAACAGAAATGAACATGTGAAGGTAAATTTATCATGAATCCACAAAATACGAA
>JAFDFH010000508.1 GCA_019309945.1 Deltaproteobacteria bacterium | reverse complement strand
TAGACACGCTGTGGATTTATCGAATGGAAAATGGGATGTTGCGCTAAATTTGAGCGTGGATAGCCGGTATGCCTTGCGCGTGAGTTTTTGGCTACTGGAGAAAATAATCGCCGGCCGGGATCGATTAAGGAAATTGCTGATATTATTCGAAAATACGGCGCCCGCATGGTAAGCATTCTTACCACTTATGAGGGAGTACCCGACGGGTATCGCAAGGTCTATATTCGCGTGGCCCAGGTTGATAGAAACAAATTAGCGGATCTTCAAAAAGAGCTGCAAGAAAAAGCCACGATGCTCTATATGGTGGATCATCGTGAAAACAGAAGGGAGATTTATTAGGGGCGTGCTATCTGTGGCTTCACCCCGTTTATCATTTGATTTCAGTATAATTAAGTAGTGGCCGAACGAAAACTAGATCGTTTTTCCAAGTTCAAGGAAGGCGAAGATTTTAACCGCAGGAATACATTACCGTATTTTGAGGATTAAAATCTGAGCCTGAGGCCGAAATTGGGGAAAATAGCAGTTTTCGTTCAGGCACTAAGTATTGATAAAGTTCAAATTTAAGGCGTGCAAATTTTGTAATCATGAGGCGTACTTATCGTACGTTGAATGATTGCGAAATGCAGCACAACGCAGAAGTTGGACTTTTTACGAAACCGTCAAGTATTAATCTTCTTGACACCGATGGACCACATCTTCTATTTTCTATCCTTAAAAATCCACGTTATTCATTAGTTCCTTAGTTGTAATTTTGTGTTTTTTGTGGCAAAACTTTTTCCATTCTGCCACCAGGCACCAAGGCACGAAGAAAGAATAATAAATATATCCTTTGTGCCTTAGTGTCTTTGTGGCAAATATTTTTGGTTCCGGCTCGTCCGGGTTTTGCAAGCCCATAAATAATCAGGGCGCCTTGGCAAACGTCGTTTTCTGATATGTTCGAACTTTTACTGAACCTACGGAGGATTTCCAAATGACCGGAAAACCTACTTATGAAGAATTAGAACAAAAAGTTAAAGAATTAGAAAAAGAGATAGATAATTTGATGGCAACCCATGAGGTCAGCCGCGATGATATGACTGCAACAATGCAAAAGCTGAATAGCGAGGCCACCGAACGGCGACAGACCTTATACTCCACTATCCATGATATTTCTGGAAGCATGCAGGCGCAGGAGGCTTTAAGATTCACACAGCTTGCTGTCGACCACTCCTCCGAATCCGCTTTTTGGATGGGACCTGAGGCGCGTTTCATTTACGTAAATGAAGCGACTTGTCGTTCCCTCGGCTACTCGCGAGAGGAGCTGCTGAAGATGACGATTCACGACATCGATCCTAGCTTTCTTCCAAAGGAGATTTGGCCGGACCATTGGAAAGAAATTAAGCATAACGGCTTCTCGGTATTAGAATCCTATTATCGCACCAAGGATGGCAGAATTTTTCCAGTTGAAATCTCTTTCAATTATTTAGCATTCGGTGGCAAGGAGTATCAATGCGCATTTGCGAGAGACATTTCAGCGCGTAAAAAATCCGAGGAGGTACTACAAAGGGAAAAAGAGAAGTTTAGGGTTCTGGTAGAAGAATCTCCCTTTGGTGTGTGTTTTATAGGAAGCAACGGTAGTTATCAATATATCAATCCCAAGTTTGTCGAGTTATTCGGGTATACGCTTGAAGATATCCCCACCGGTCAAGAATGGTTTAAAAAAGCATACCCTGATGAAGAATACCGGGATCATGTTGTTTCAGTATGGGCCAAAGACCTGGAAGATTCAACGTTTGGGGAAGCCCGGCCCAGAATATTTACGGTGACATGCAAAGACGGCTCCGAAAAAGTGATATCTTTTAAAGCGGTCATGCTGGAAACCGAAAGCCAAATTGTTATTTGTGAGGACATCACCGAAAAAAAACGCCTTGAATCCCAGCTTCTTCAAGCTCAGAAGATGGAAGCCATCGGAACCCTTGCCGGTGGTATGGGCCATGACTTTAATAACCTGCTGATGAGTATTCAGGGAAGAACTTCTTTGATGTTAATGGAGACGAATGTTTCCCATCCCCATTTCGAACATTTAGAAAGTATCGAGGAATATGTCAAAAGTGCGGCAGACCTTACAAAACAGCTATTAGGCATTGCCAGGGGAGGCAAATATGAGGTCAAGGCCACGGACCTTAACGATCTGGCTAAAAAAAGTTCACGGATGTTTAGACGCACTAAAAAAGAGATAACGATTCGTGGGAAATATATGAAAGATATTTGGACCGTAGAAATCGACCGGGGACAAATTGAACAAGTTTTACTAAATTTATATATCAATGCCTCGCAATCCATGCCTGAAGGGGGAAAACTGTTTCTTGAAACTGAAAATGTAGTACTGGGTCCAGGCGACATCGAGCCCTACCAATTAGCACCTGGCAATTTTGTGAAGATCTCTGTAACAGACACGGGTATCGGTATGGACGAGGCCACCCAGAAAAGGATATTTGATCCGTTCTTCACCACCAAAGATATGGGTAGAGGTGCCGGCCTGGGACTGGCCTCAGCCTATGGTATTATCAAGAATCATGGGGGTTTCATCAATGTCTACAGTAAAGAGGGTGAAGGAACTACAATTAATGTCTATCTACCGGCCTCTAAAAAGGAAATCGTCGAAGAGAAAGTGTTGGCCGGCGACGTATTCAAAGGCTCTGAAACCGTATTTCTGGTAGATGATGAGGATATGATTGTTGATGTGGGTGAGCTGTTGCTGGAAAAATTGGGGTATAAGGCTCTAGTGGCCGGGAACGGAATGGATGCGATCGAAATCTACAAGGAGAAAAAAAGCCATATCGATATGGTCATCCTCGATATGATTATGCCGGAGATGGATGGTGGCGAAACCTATGACAA
>JAFDFH010000507.1 GCA_019309945.1 Deltaproteobacteria bacterium | reverse complement strand
GCTCCTTCGACTACCGTCTTTTCTATCTCCAGCAAAAGTAACACGGCTGCCTCGATTTCGTTTTCATCAACGAGAAGAATCTCATCTACAAATTCCCGGACCACGGGCAAGGTCAAGCTACCAGGCTTACTCACTGCAATGCCCTCGGCAAAGGTGCCCGTCCTACAATCTATAGGAATTCCTTTAAGCGCCTGGTACATGGAGGGAAAGCGTACCGTTTCCACACCAATGATTTCAATCTTCGGGCGAATTGCCTTGGCAGCGATAGCGTTGCCGGCGATCAGACCACCGCCGCCTATGGGAATCAAAAGCAGATCAAGATCACTGAAGGACTCGAGCATCTCTAAAGCAATAGTTCCTTGACCTGCTATGATTTTTTCGTCGTCATATGGATGGATCAGCACCAGATTACGCTCCCGGGCTAACTCCTGCGTAAATTCACAGGTCTCATCCAGTTCATCGCCGTGTAAAACAACCTCAGCGCCAAATACACGTGTGCGTTCAACCTTCACGTTGGGTGTATAGCGGGGCATAACAATAGTCGCTGGAATGCACATTCTCTGGGCGTGATAGGCAACACCTTGGGCGTGGTTGCCTGCCGACATCGCGATTATGCCCGCCTTCCGCTGTTCGGTTGTAAGCGACAGGAGCTTGACAAGAGCACCCCGGTCCTTAAATGAGGCCGTGAATTGATGATTCTCAAATTTTAGGATCACCTCGGCTCCAGTGATCTCGGAGAGTGTCTTGGATCTTGTGCACGGAGTATTAATAACGCTGCCAGCGATCAAGTCGGCTGCATTATAGATATCTTTGACGCTAATTGTCATGATTTTTCCTCAGTTTAAGCCATCCATGTTTTATTATAACTGTCTGAGAAACACGAACTTAAGCTGTTTTTATCCATCAGATCAAAAAACTTAAGGCGATACTACTATTAAATTCAATCAAAAGGTTAGCAAGATTAAACTGCCCGTCCAATATCTTCCGCCTCACTGATCGCGTGCATCAAAATGCGGGGAGATTTGGCATCACCGATCAGGTGAACCGGGATATGGGTATCCTTGAAAAGCTCCGAGGCTTTTCGGATGGGGGTCATTTTCTCCGCGATCACGACACTGTCGAACCCTTGGAGTCTGATTTTTTCTCCTCCGGATATAAAGACCGCCCCATGGGGCAGAAATCGCTTGATCGATACATTTTTGTACAATCTTACATTATCCCGTTTAAGCCGCTCTCTTAGGTAGAAACGGTCGTTGCTCGACATTTCTTCCGCAAAATGTTTCTTCCGGTTAAGGACCACCACCTCTTTTTCTTTATCAGCCAGGAAGTCGGTGAGTACCAGGCCGGCCTGATTGCCGCCGATCACGATAACTCGGTTTCCCGTAGCGGTGCTTCCTTCCAGGACATCTGTAACCGAGCAAAGGGACATTTTTGTCTGAAAAAGCCCCTTGATAATGGGCATTTCCGGAAGACTTCCGGTGGCAAGAATGATGTGGTCCGGGTTGACGGATTCGATAAACGATTTGGTCAACGCAACGTTCAGCCGCAAATCCACCCGCAGGCGGTCCAGTTCGTTTTTAAAGAACTCCACGATTTCCATGATTTCCGATCGACCGGGCGGAATGGCCGCAAGCCTTGCAAGACCGCCCACATGCCCCCTTTCCTCGCAGACAATCACCTCATGGCTGCGGATTGCCGCCATTCTCGCGGCGGCAAGACCGGCCGGCCCCCCGCCGATAACCAGGATTTTTTTTGATCCCTCGGCCCTGTCCGTTCCTTTCAGCAGATATTCTCTGCCCACATCCGGGTTGACCACACACGATCCGGGCTCCAATGCCAGTACATTGTGGATACATCCCAGACAACAGGCGATACAGGGCCTGATCCGGGTGAGGTCTCCGGATTCGGCCTTGTGGGCATAATCAGGGTCTGCCAGAAAGGATCGGCCAAATGCTACGATATCCGCTTTTTTCTCGCCGATTATGCGATCGGCCATCTCCGGGCTTTTGATGCGTCCAACGGCCACAACCGGAAGTGAGACTTCTTTTTTTACGGCTTGCGCCAAATGAATGAAACACCCCTGTTTGGTGTACATGGAAGGGATGGTCAGTTCGGATGAACCGTACACACCCGCGGAAATGTGCAGATAGTCCGCGCCTTCCTGTTCAAGGATGACGGCCAGTTGCAAGGTTTCTTCCAGGGTCCAGCCGTCTTGGACATAATCGCTGCCGTTGATTCGAATGCCGACCGTAAAATTGCTGTCGACCTTTTTCTTGATATTCCGGAAAAGCTCGAGAAGAAACCGGATACGGTTTTCAAAAGAACCGCCGTAGTCATCATTAC
>JAFDFH010000132.1 GCA_019309945.1 Deltaproteobacteria bacterium | reverse complement strand
GCCAAAATATACCAGGAAGCCCTGCAGTTGATTTACGATGAGTGTCCGGTTATCAGCGTGGCTCACTCTACGGTCATCTGGCCAGCCCGTAAAAACGTGATGAACTTCAAACTTCATCCAACCGGATCGGTACGGATGAAAAACGTGTGGCTTAAGTAGCCATGGGAACCCAGCCGTAAAAATTAGATCAAAGGGGAAGGGGGCGACCGCTTCCCCTTTGTTTGTGCACTTGCGATGATTCTATTTCTTAGAACTGACCAAACCAATTAAACCATATTCGCATGCCCGCCTATATCATTAGACGTATATTGATTTTGATCCCAACCCTTCTCGGAGTATCCGTCATCGTTTTTCTCATGCTTCATATGACCCCCGGCGATCCGGCCGAGCTACTCCTCGGCGAACGAGCCACCGAAGAAACGCTGAATGCAATGCGGGAACATCTGGGGCTGAATCAGCCGCTTTACATACAGTACGGGATGTTTTTAAAGCGTTTGATGAAAGGCGATCTAGGCGAGACCATCTGGACCCGCCAGAAGGTCTGGATCGAGATCAAACAGCGCTTTCCCGCCACCATTGAACTTTCCATGGTGGCTTTGTGTCTTAGTTGTTTTTTCGGCATTCTATTCGGCATTATATCCGCGCCTAAACAATATTCTATATCTGACTATCTCAGCATGCTCGGAGCGCTTGCAGGGGTGAGCATGCCGATTTTCTGGCTGGGACTGATTTTCATGTTGATTTTCTCCCTCAACCTGGGCTGGCTTCCCATTTCCGGCCGGTTGGGTATCGACATCAATCTGGAAATCATCACCAACTTTTATATCCTGGATGCTGTTTTGACCCGGAACTGGGTAGCTTTAAAAGATGTACTCTGGCACATTATCATGCCGGCCGTGACGTTGAGCACCATTCCAATGGCCATTGTCGCCCGGATGACGCGTTCAGCCATGTTGGACGTCCTTAGACAAGATTACATTAAAACGGCCAAGGCTAAAGGCCTTTCGAACTTTAGCGTGACATTCAAGCATGCCCTGCGCAATGCGCTCATTCCAGTGGTCACCACCGTGGGGCTCCAAACCGGTGTACTGCTGGGTGGGGCCATACTGACCGAAACGATTTTTGCCTGGCCTGGTATGGGCAAGTGGATATACGATGCCGTAATGCAGCGCGATTACATGGTCATCCAAGGCGGCACACTGTTTATTGCCGCCCTATTTGTTGTGATCAATCTATGTGTGGATGTGTTGTATTCGATTATTAATCCGAGGATCAGTATTCAATAATGAGCACGGCAAAATCGCAAAAAAATTCCCTTAACCGGCACCCGATGCTGGAACAGCTGAGTCAGCTGTGGCGTAATAAAACTGCTGTCCTCGGCCTGATAATTATTACGGCGTTTATATTAACGGCCCTTTTTGCGCCGCTTATCAGTCCCCACGACCCACTGGAGATCTCACTCTATGACCAGATAAAACCCCCGGTCTGGCACGCTAAAGGTACATGGGAAAATATACTGGGAACGGATGACCTGGGGCGCGACACCCTTTCCCGTATCTTTTATGGTGCGCGGGTATCCCTGGTTGTGGCAGTCGTCAGTGTCGGCCTGGCTTTTGTTTTCGGCACTCTTCTGGGGGCCATCTCCGGTTACTACAAAGGGGCCCTGGACAGTATTATCATGCGTGTCATGGATATGATTCTGGCCTTTCCTTATCTGCTCCTGGCGATTGTCGTGGTGGCTTATCTGGGACCCAGTCTACAAAACGCCATGATGGCCATCGGTCTTACATACGTTCCGCGGTTTGCACGTATCGTGCGCGGCAGCGTACTGGAAGAATGCGAAAAAGACTATGTGATGGCGGCCCGATCTATCGGTGCCGGAAACGGGCGGATTATTTTTCTGTCAATTTTACCGAATTGCATGGGGCCCCTAATCGTCCAGACCACCTTGAGTATGGCGTCGGCAATCCTGGATGCGGCCGCCCTAAGTTTTTTGGGGCTCGGCGCACAGCCGCCGACACCCGAGTGGGGGGGCATGATTGCCATGAGCCGTGGCCTGATCTTAAGGGCATCTTGGGTGATGACATTTCCCGGCATTGCGATTTTGCTGGCTGTTCTGGGTTTCAACCTGTTCGGCGACGGCCTGAGGGATGCACTTGACCCGCGACTAAGAGATTGACATGTAGTTTCACACACTCCAAGTCCATCACGCAACATGATTTGGTGTACAACTTGCAGGATACACGTTATTCGAAGTTCGATAAAAGACTGACTTTAAGAAATTTAGGCATTTTCCCGTGGTTAACAGTAATCTTTTAGACATCCAAAACTTAAAAACCTACTTTTTTGTCCGGGGCCAGGTCGCCAAAGCGGTGGACGATGTTAATCTGACCATTCCAGCCGCTCAGACATTAGGCCTGGTGGGAGAGTCCGGTTGTGGTAAAAGTGTGACAGCACATTCCATTATCCAGCTCATTCCGGATCCGCCTGGAAAAATTGTGGGTGGAAAGATATTCTTTGAAGGTGATGACCTGTTAGAATATTCTGAGAACCGCATGCGTAAAATTCGCGGCAACCGGATTTCCATGATTTTTCAGGAACCCATGACATCTTTGAACCCGGTTTTCACGGTAGGAGACCAGGTCGCTGAAGTAATACGCCTCCACCAGGGGCTCTCGCGCAAAGACACCCGGGAGCGTGTTATCAAAATGTTTCAGATGGTAGGAATCCCGGCCCCGGAAACCCGGCTGTCCGATTACCCGCATCAGATGAGCGGCGGTATGCGCCAGCGGATCATGATTGCCATGGCACTGGCCTGCAGTCCCAAACTGATGATTGCCGACGAGCCGACAACAGCTCTGGACGTCACCATTCAGGCGCAAATACTGGATCTTATGAACACGCTCAAAGAGGAGACCGGAGCCGCCATCCTGTTTATCACCCACGATTTGGGTGTGATTGCAGAGATGGCCCAGCATGTTGCGGTCATGTATGCCGGAAAAAGGGTGGAATTCACCGATGTAAACACCCTTTTTTCCAATCCTAAACATCCTTACACCATCGCTCTGTTGGAGTCGATTCCGATTCTCGGCCGTAAAACTGCGGACGGGAAACTCAGCACTATTTCCGGTATCGTACCATCGCTGTTCAACCTGCCCAGCGGCTGCCTGTTCAGTGACCGGTGCCCCGATGTCTTTGATGACTGCCGCAGAATCGAACCCCAAATGGTCAAAGTGGGAAGCAACCATATCGCCCGGTGTTTGAAATATGCTTGATCATGCAAATAGCCCGTATCTGCTCGAAGCCCACAAGGTGGTCAAACACTACCCCATCCGCGGAGGTATTTTTTTTAAGCAGGTGACTTCCGTGAAAGCGGTCGACGGGGTCAGCCTGAATATCCGCCGGGGCGAAACGCTGGGACTGGTGGGGGAGTCCGGTTGCGGCAAGACAACATTCGGACGGGTTATTTTGCGGCTGGAAGAGCCCACGGCCGGCGAGGTCATTTTTGAAGGTGAAAACATTCTTGTCCACGACCAGAAAAAAATGCGTACGCTGCGCAAAAAGATGCAGATTATTTTTCAGGATCCATTCTCCTCTTTAAATCCGCGGAAAACGGTATCCCAAATTATTGGAGAGCCTCTGCTGATACATGGATTCCGGCAGAGAAGGCCGAGAGAAGACCGGGTGCGGGAGCTTCTAAATGTTGTCGGCCTGCGGCCGGAACACATGCGCCTGTATCCGCATATGTTCTCCGGAGGCCAGCGACAGCGGATTGGTGTAGCCAGGGCACTGGCCCTGAATCCCAAACTGATTGTGTGCGACGAGGCCGTTTCCGCACTAGATGTTTCCATACAGGCACAAGTGCTTAATCTGCTCAAAGAACTTCAGGATGAATTTGGTTTGACGTATCTGTTTATCTCCCATGATTTACATGTGGTTGAACATATCAGTGACCGGGTAGCGGTGATGTATCTGGGAAAACTCGTGGAGCTGGGTGAAAGTAAAAATCTCTACCAGAGGCCGCTTCATCCTTATAGCCAAGCACTGCTGTCGGCTTCCCCCATGCCGTTTCCGGGTTTCAAAAGAGAACGTATTATTTTAAAAGGGGATGTGCCCAGCCCCATCGATCCCCCGCCGGGCTGCCGTTTCCACACCCGCTGTAAATATGCTCAGAATATATGCAGTTCAAATGAGCCGGCGATGCGGGAAGTTAAACCTGGGCATTTAACGGCCTGCCATTTTGCCGGCTCGGTGGGAATCAAGACCGCTTAGGGTCCGTCCCGAAACGAGGATTATTGTTGACATCAAAAAACCTGTAATGTACCTTGATGGTTGATAAAAGTGCAATCCAGTTTTTTAAAGGAGTTACTGCACTTTTTTCTTTATTTTTGACCATGTGAAGAGGTGCGATCCAAAGACGGGAAATAAAAATACAAAGCGGTTTTGCAAAATCCGATCCGCAACAGACCAAAGCAACCCATCGGAAATCTCTGCACCGTGACTTTCGGATTCAATCATTCTGATGACCTTAAGAAATATTCTGAGTACGGATGCAAAAAAACTGCATCTAGTGAGTCTCGGCTGTGCCCGAAACCTTGTTGACAGTGAGGTCATGCTGGGTTTGCTGATGAGAGCCGGCTGGAGGATTACTCAGGATCCTGAAGAAGCGGGTATCATTATCATAAACACCTGCAGTTTTATTGAGCCCGCAGTTAACGAATCAATTGATACGATTCTTGAACTGGCAAAATACAAACAGAAGGGCGTATGTCAACGTCTGATCGTTACCGGATGTCTTCCTGAACGTTTTCGAGAGGAAATCGTTGAGACCCTGCCGGAAGTGGATATTTTTCTGGGTACCGGTGCCTTTGACGGGGTTGTAGCGGCTGTAAATGGTTCTCCAAATTTTCCAGGGTGTCTGTTATTAGACCCGAGCTCCATGAAGCTGCAGACCCAGGATGCACCCAGGGTGCGAAGCTCAGCCCACATGGCCTATCTTAAAATTGCCGAGGGGTGCAACAGGCGCTGTACCTACTGCATTATTCCGAAGCTTCGAGGAAAACAAAGAAGCCGTCCCATTGAAGATATTGTTGCCGAAGCAAGATCATTGATCGCTACGGGCGTAAAGGAGCTGATACTGATCGCCCAGGATACAACAAATTATGGGAAAGATTTTGAGCCGGCTATTGATCTCTCCCGGCTACTTGAAAGGATTGCGGATATATCCCCGGACGTGTGGGTTAGATTTCTTTACGGACATCCAAACAGTTTGAATGATACCATTATCAAAACCGTTATGACACACCCGAATGTCTGTTCGTATTTTGATATCCCGGTTCAACATGTAAGTGAATCGGTCTTAAAAAAGATGGTTAGGGCATACACACCGGATGACCTTTTCAGGCTGTTTGATAAAATCAGATCCATAGACCCGGATGCAGTGCTTCGGACAACCCTGATTGTGGGTTTTCCGGGAGAAACCAGCAAAGATTTTGAACAGCTGCTGGCCTTTGTAAAAAATATTCGTTTTGATCATCTTGGGGCTTTTATTTATTCTGATTCGGCTGATTTGCCGTCCCACAGGCTATCCGGCCATGTTCCGGAAAAAATGGCAAGGGAACGATATGACCGGCTTATGTCCGTTCAGGCAAAGGTGTCCTTCGAAAATAACCGAAGGCACGTGGGCAAGACGTTTACGGTGATAGTTGAAGAGAGCGTGAGCGACAACCTCTTTATCGGCCGCACATCTTTCCAGGCACCTGAAGTCGATGGAATTACATATATTCATTCCGAGCAAATGCAGACCGGCAATTTTGCCCGCGTGAAAGTCATAGACGCTCTCGAATATGATCTGGTGGGAAAAGCAGCATGAGTAACCAAAAAAATAAGATCTTTGCCATTGTCAAAGATGATCTTGCGGATATTGAAACCGCTCTATCACAAAGCCTAAATCCGTATTTTGAACTGGTCTCCCAGGTAGCCAGTCACATCATGCTCAGCGGCGGGAAAAGACTAAGACCCCTTCTTTTTCTCCTTTCAACCAGAATTTGTGGTTATAAAGGAAATATTGCAATAAAGTTTTCATCTATTTTTGAATACCTTCATACGGCCTCCCTGTTACATGACGATATTGTCGACGATGCGGTCCTGCGCAGGGGACAGCGGGTGGCAAATGCAATATGGGGAAATCCCATTGCCGTTCTTGTTGGGGATTTCCTTTTGGCCCGCGCAAGTGCGATTTCAGTGGACGCGGGTTCTTTGGAGATTATCAAAGTTCTTTCGGAAATTACCGAAGAGATGTCCCAGGGCGAAATACATCAACTGATTAAAAAAGGGAGTTTGGATATTACCGAAACGGAGTATCTGGAAGTCATTCGGCGCAAAACCGCGGTCCTTTTTCAGGGAGCATGTCGCATCGGCGCCCTCATTTCAAATGCATCTGAAGAAAAAGAGGCGGCCCTTTCAACATGTGGTTTGCACCTCGGAATCGCTTTTCAGATGGTCGATGATCTGATTGACTATACTTCGGATACCCGCACCCTCGGCAAGGAGATTGGCGCGGACCTTAAAGAAGGAAAGCTGACCCTACCGGTTATTCATTCTCTGAAAACGGCCGAATCGAGTGATCGCTTTTTAATGGAAAAAATAATTAAAAATAAAGATTTTGCGGCCCACGAATTTGAAACCTTAGTCGAAATGTTGAGAAAATATGGGGGGATAGCCTACACGAAAAAACAGGCCGCAGCCCATATCGAAAAGGCTAAACAAGCGCTTGCGGTCTTTTCTCCTTCGGAAAGCCGAGAGGTTTTTTTGTTGATTGCCGATTATATTTTGGAACGAAATGCTTAAACTTTATAACCGTTTACGGAAACCGGGGATCAGGTACCGGTGTAAGACAAAATCAATGCTAAATAAAATTTTGGTCATTACTTTTTCCCTTTT
>JAFDFH010000506.1 GCA_019309945.1 Deltaproteobacteria bacterium | reverse complement strand
AAACTGGTTTGAGCTTATCGGCGATCCAACCATGGCCGATGCCATCCTGGATCGGCTTATTCACAACGCACACAAAATTAATTTAAAAGGAGAATCAATGAGAAAAATCCGTTCCCCCTTGACGAAAGGAAAAAACTCTGTAAATTAAAAAATCTCCAGCGTCGCTTCGCTCCGACTCAGTGGAAAGTTTGTAGCGGAACAGCTGGTCACAATACTCTGGAACAGGTGGTAACAATGTTCCGGAATGAGTGGTCACTTTGAGCGGAATACGCATAACAGACCGATATTACTTATTTTATTTTTTTTGTTGACATAAGGATTATAGAATGTCCCCGAAATTTTCAAGTTCGCGATGTAAATTTAATCCAAAATTGCTTTCAATAATGCATCCCGTGCGTCCGAATAAAATTGAACGTCGACTTTAGTGGCCATATCATCGGAAAGATCAAAAAGCTGCCGACGGCAAGCAACCGGCATCAGTAGGGCGGTTGCTCCTTTTTCGATGGCTATCTCAGCGATAGTTACTGAATTGTGAATCTCCTCGATTGAACCACCAAGATTAACCTCGCCTATAATAATAAGTCCACCACGTATACTTCTCTTGAGAAGAGCTGTGCATAAAGCTATAAGAGCGGCAACTCCCAATTTTGCCCCCGATTTCGCAGCATCAAAAGCGCGCAACTGCACGGTAAATTCATGCTGACGCGGGTCTTTATCTCCCACAAGGGATGTTGACCTGGCGTAGAGGTTTTGCTCTGCGAAACTCATACTCTCTTTAAAAGCAGGCGGAATTGGTTTGTTTAGAATTTTCAAATTTGACCCAGGTCCCTCATTGACTTCTATTCGGAATAACCCAGGGTGTTCATCCATACCGCCGGGGCTGATTGCCCAAACCTGGCCGGGTTCTAACGGGTCGCTGCCGATACTATTCTCGCTATGTAATTCCGGTGTTGATACAAACTTCTCAACACCCTCATCTCCTAAAACATAACTAAAATGTGTATTTCGAAACTCAGCGGCACCGATACGTTTTTGTTGTTCCTTGACCCGCCTGCGAGTTTCCAATGCTATTCGAATTGCCCATTCGAGATCTTCGTCTGGTATCTCCTCTTCTCCGCCAGGGTAAAGCAATTTCAAAAGACCGCTAATCGTCTTATTTGCGGCATTGGTATCTCGACCGCTCAATGCCCCACCAAAATAGACTCGATTTTGAAGTACTGATACCCGGCTTTGATTGCGTAAATGGGTCATACATTCAGAGAAAAAGTCGCTGACCATCCCGAAATGGTCAGTCAACAGGTTTTTATCGATCTTAGGCACATCCCATCCCGGTAAATAAGAGTGGATGCGATCCATGAAAGCCGTATCATTACGCATCTCTTGCGGCAAAGGTCCAAAAAGATGACCTATCCGTTGCTGGTTCTCAACATCTACATCAAAATTGCCCACAAACACAAGGCTTCCGTCAGCGCGAATATTTTCCTTTCCACGGCTGAATTCACCCGATTCCATGTAGCCCTTCATGATGTTGACACCATCTTTCTTGTCAAATGAGACGCCCGACACCTCATCAAAACAAACAACATCGTACATACACACCAGCCCTTTCTGGCCGGTCCCCATATGCACGAACATTTGTGCCACGGTTGCCTTGCCACCTGAGATCAGATGGGCATAGGGGGATATTTGTTGAAACAGATGGCTTTTTCCAGTTCCACGCGGCCCTAGTTCGACCATGTTGTAATTACGTTCAACAAACGGCACCATTCTCAAAAAAAATGCATTTTGGGCCCGTTCACTAAGACCGTCAGATTCAATACCAATGCTTCGCAAAAGAAATGTTTTCCAGTCTTCAGTTGAAAACTGCTTTCTGGCTTTAGCCAAGTCATCAAGCACATCACGCTTAGACAGCTGAATCTCTCTAAGGCTATCCACACCAAACGGCCGGCCGTTCTTTTCCTGGGCGATTGCAGCGTCATAGCCTAAATTTATTTCTGCGTAGAATCCGCCGGTCAACATTCGCTCATGCTCATTGGCAAGCTTTCCGCTGATTCGAACATCCTTCAATCTAAGACTCGGCAGTGTCGCAAGATAAGAGTCTGTTTTTGCGTCCAGCCTTGCGCCAATCAAATCGATAATTTTTACATTACCCTTTTCTCTGGATCGAGCCTTAAAAAGCTCTTCTTCGCCGGCCTTAACCGTACGTGACTTCAGCTGTCGTTCTACAATTTCAAGGCCTTCTTCGATCTCCTCTTGGTCCGTACTGGCACAGTAACGGCCAAGTAAAAATTCTACCACATATGTGGGCACCGGAAACTGCCTGGCAAATGTGCGGACAAGATCTTTAC
>JAFDFH010000131.1 GCA_019309945.1 Deltaproteobacteria bacterium | reverse complement strand
GTATGTCAGCTGAGCAAAAGCCATGCATAGAAACTGATTGTAGCATGTAAAAGAACGTATACGGTGATTACCGTTATAACGATTGACACATTGACGAAATTTTTTCCATGGAAGAAAATCGATTACCTGAGAGAAAATAGTTTGGCCCTGGTTCATAATGAATCTCCTTTCGCATTTTTTATGCAAAAGAACCATGAAACCAGGTTTAAGGCAAATTCAAATCGTTCCCTTTCAATTTCGTCAATATTTAATTTAAATTCATATAGTTAACTTGCTTTTCAAAAAAGTTAACCGGACAGCAGTGAGAGAATATATTGACCCAAACGGTCGAGGTCATTTCGAAAAATGGTTCAATCGGTTGAATACACCTGCTGCTGCAAAGGTTGCCACTGCTTTGATTCGAATGGAACAAGGCATTTTTTCAAATACTAAAGGCATCGGTGAGGGTGTCTTAGAATACCGGATCGATTTTGGGGCCTGGGTATCGTATCTATTTCGGCAGAGATGGTGATGCCTTGGTGATCTTGCTTGGAGGTGGTACAAAAAGGCGACAGCATAAAGACATAGAAGTTGCCAAGATACTGTGGACAGAATATAAACAAAGAAAGCGACAGGAGGGCTGAAAATGGCACTTACCAGGGATTTTAAAGAGATCATCAAGAACCGGGTTGTCCGTGATCCGGCCTTTCGAAAAGAACTACTCAGGGAAGGGATAGAATGTTTTTTATCCGGTGATACGGATACCGGCAGGGCCATTTTGCGTGATTATATAAACGCTACAATCGGCTTTGACGCTTTGGGTTCGGCCACAGATAAATCCCCAAAAAGTCTGATGCGCATGTTTGGTCCAAAGGGAAATCCACAAGCCCGTAATCTTTTTGAAATCATAGCTCATCTTCAAGAACGTGAAGGTATTCATTTTGAAGTACGTACGGTGTGAGGGAATTGGGACCGTCCGTTTAAGGGGAAAAAGATGAAAATCGATAAACTAGCAGCAACTGAATTCTGTTCAAATTGTGGAAGTGTGAGAAACATTAAAGGCATTTTATCAAAAATAGAAACATATGGTTCAGATCAGACAAAAAGGACAATAGTGGCGGTAAGCTTTCACTGTGAAAGATGCCATTTTTTTATCCGTTCAGAGCAATTTGAAGAGGAAAACTTAGGGAAAAAGGAATACCAAAATGGGTTACGATAAAAACAAAGCTACAGCGTTATTGAAGCCTCCCCGCAGCAAGCTACGGGGAATCTTCCAAGTAAGGATTTTAGACTATTTGTATTTCGCTCGCTAACCCCGCAGCAAGCTACGAGGAATGCGCTCGCATTGCTTGTTCAACAAGTTTTTCACAGAGCGCGAAAGCTAAGAAAACCCTGATTAATGCCTATTCAAATCATGGATACCGACTATATCACAGAAATGGCATACCAGACCATCGTTATTGCCGACCTCATTAGCGACTATTTGAAGGTGGATGTTGCAGTAATGAGCAAGGATTACGATAACGAAAATGACTACCTTAATGGCGTGCTTGTATTTGTAAGAGATATCAAAAATAATCCGGAAGACTATCTGGATTATTGGAACATACATGACGAAATTGATATAATATCTTTCATCAGGTCCCTTGAAAAGCTCGAAGAACATATTGAAATGGTCCTGGGCACACCAATAGAAAAAAGAGGCAATCCTCCTTTTTAAAGGGATGGGAAAGGGGGAATACCGCATGCCCCAACTGAATAATCCGATAGAAATTTTTAAATTACTCAATAGATCAAATTGCAGGAAGTGTAACGAATCGACATGCCTTGCATTTGCCGCCGCAGTTTTCAAGGGGAACAAACAGCTTGAGGAATGCCCTTACCTTAAGAGCGATGTAATTGAGCGGTTTGGCGGGAAAACCCAAAAACGGAAGTCCCCTGAACAAGATATGGAAGAATCTGTGGAGCAGTTGAAAAAAAAAGTAGCCACAATAGATCTTTCTTCAACGGCGCAGAGATTGGGAGCCAGGTTTTCTGACGACAAACTAATAATCAAGATTTGTGGAAAGAACTTCAGTGTTGATTCAAAGGGGAACCTTTCATCAGATATCCACATGCATCCATGGATTACCATACCGATACTCAGCTATATACTGAATTGCAAGGGAGCGCCTGTTACAGGAAAATGGGTGCCATTCAGGGAACTTGAAGGCGGGAAGGACTGGTACCGGCTTTTTGGGCAAAGATGTGAAAAACCCTTGAAAAAGGTGGCTGATACTTATACGGATCTCTTCAATGACATGCTTCACATTTTCAATGGAAGACAGGTGGAAGACCATTACCAGTCTGACATTTCACTTGTCTTGCATCCATTGCCATTAGTCCCGATCCTGATCTGCTACTGGAAGCCGGAGGACAGGCTTGAATCGAGTCTCAATATGTTTTTCAATTCAACAGCGGAAGATAATCTCAATATCGAATCCATCTACGCCCTTGGCACAGGGCTTGTGAGAATGTTTGAAAAGATCGCCTTGAAGCACGGTATGCAATAGTTCCGTAAAAATCCGGGTCCAGAGGGCCCGGCTTTGGATTTCCCCTGGAAGGGGCTTATATCCCTCGATAACTGATGGAACATAGAATTCAGAAGACAGAAGTCAGGAGCCAGAAGGAATCGGATGTCGCTTTGCTCCAATAAATTTAATATTTTTTGACTGAGCCGAAGGCGAAAACCTTATTCTGAATTCTGACTTCTGACTTCTGGATTCTTTATTGAAATATTCCGGCATAGCCTATGGTCTCTGACCTGGCCCTGAGGACCAGGTTTTTTTAAAACAATAAAACAGGCTAACTAATTTAAAAAATTGAATAATATATCATTCACAATGAGTAAAGCTTGACAACCCAAAAAATGTATGTAAAGCATAATAAATTAATTTGATACATAAACCGTTTTCAAAAACGGTTATAGCAAGTGACAAATATTCACAAAAATACGTCTCTCATATTTATTCCTTAAACAATAAAATCAAGGAGGAAAAAAATGAGTATATGGATGATACCCCTGCCCGTGCGGGATGCCTACGACGCGCTGACACGCAAGCTGGCGTATCCCAGTTCTGAGACACTCAGGAAGATTTTGGAGGTCGCCATGAGCCCGGAAGAGGCGCAGCTGCTGGTCGAGATGCCCGGAACGGTCGAGGCGCTTGCTGCGAAGGTGAACCGCGATCCGAAGGTTGTCGCGGACCAGATCGAACGGATGTTCTTTGCCGGTCTGATTATCGAGATGCCGGAAGCGAACGGTTCGGCCTCGTACGCTTCACCCTTTCCTTACTGCATCGAGACCGCCAGCGACCACATGATGTGGGCCATCGGGGGCAATTTCGTGCCCAAGTCAGGGAAAATCACCGCCCAGGACCTGTGGGACCGGCTGGATGAGAAAAACCAGCAGCTCTGCGACCTCTGGAACAAGTTTTTCTACGAAGAGTGGTACCGATGGCAGCGCCCGAATGAACTGGGGCACCGTAGGATGGCGATGCTCGGCGGTTCGGAGGGACTGGCCCGCTCGTTCAGCATAATGCCCGCCATCAGGTCCCTGGAGAAGAGTGAGGCCTTCGGCACCGAGATTCTCCCCGAGTGGGACCTGCGGGAAATCGCGAGAAGGGGCGAGAAGGGAATATACACCCGTGTCTGCACCTGCCGGACCAGAGCCAAGGGGTGTGACTTCCCGCTCTGGACGTGCGGCGCCATATTCGACGGTATGCCGGGCAGAGATGTCAACGCCGAGATTAAGGCCGACAGAAGGGGGCAGCTCCACAAGTACTCCGGCGAGGAGTGGCTGGAGGTGATGATCCTCGGCGAAGAAGACCACATGATGGTCCACATGGGCGACTCGTGGGTGGTGGCCTGCAACTGCTGCCGCGACTGCTGCAACTGGCTGAATCCTCTAAGCATGTACACTGAACCGTGGGAGGGCGTACACCCCGGGCCATACCGTGCCGTGGTCAACAGCGACGTATGCGAAGGCTGCACCAAGGACTGCATGCCGCGTTGCGCCTTCAATGTGCTCAAGGCGGTAAAGGATCCCTCTACCGGAAAGGTGAAGGCCCACATCGATCCCGACAAGTGCGTCGGGTGCGGCCAGTGCGTGGTGGGATGCAAGGTCGAAGGCGCCATCATAATGGAACTGGCCGAAGCGGCCGGGGCCCATGTTCCGGTTATGGGCGGCAGGGCAAAGCTGCCTGGTAACATTCCGGGCTTTAAGCCCGACATCCCACGATAGTACCCTGTCACAGGAACAGGTTAAAGTCACATGAGACTGGAGAATAAGGTAGCAGTGGTCACGGGGGCAGGACGAGGGATCGGCCGGGCCATCGCCATGCGGCTGGCAGAAGAAGGCGCCAGGGTTGTCGTGAGCGATATCGAGGCGAGCTTCGCCGCGAGCGTCGTACTGAGGATCACGGAAGCCGGCGGCGATGCCGTACCGATGGCGGTGAACGTCACCGACGGGGACCAGGTAGAGATAATGTTCGAGGAGGTAGCTGACCGGTTCGGCGAGATCCACATCCTGGTTAACAACGCCGGGTCCAGAAAAGATGTCCCGCTTCACAATCTGACTGAAGATCAGTGGGACCAGGCGATGGTGATCCAGACCAAGGGGAGCTTCAACTGCACCCGCGCCGTCCAGAAGTACATGGTGCGGCAGAACTACGGTAAGATCGTCAACCTCTCAGCACCGGTGCCGGCCAGCCTGGGCGAGCACGGGCAGACGGGCTATGCCACGGCAAGCTCGGCCATGTGGGGTTTCACCAGGGCTTTGGCTCTGGAGTTGGGGCGGCACAACACCAACGTCAACTGCGTGGCTCCCGACTTCGTGGACACGATGATGACCCGAGAACTCGCGAAGCGCAAAGGGTTGTACCTTAGCGACGTGGAAAAGTTCGCCATTGCCCAGGTGCCGCTAAGAAGGATGGGCACACCGGATGACGTGGCGAACGTAGTGCTGTTCCTGGTTTCTGATGAAGCGAGCTTTGTCTCGGGACAGGTGATTTATGTCAAGGGTGGCCCATAGGCACGGCGGCTTCCTTGCGACTCGAGGGGTGGATTCATATGCACTTCATGCCTGAAGACGAGGGCTACGAGGAGAAGCTGTGGCCCGACGGCTACAAGGCCGTGATCAAGAACCGGCTTCGCGCGGTGATCGCCTCCGAGTTGCGCTCCGAGGACACGCTGCAGAACGTCTACGAGCAGCAGTACGCAGACCAGTTCCCCGACCTTGACCGGTTCATAGAACGGATCACCGAAATGCTGGTGGTCGGCGCCGAGAAGGGCGGGGACGAGGCCTTCGATGACATAGTGACCGCGTTCCTGTACGAATACCCGCTGCCGGAGCCGCGAGTTTACGCCCGCTACCTGCTGCTCCCGAAGCTTCCCGAGGAAGTGAGCCGACAGCTGATGCAGCAAGTGATCGACGAGTACAGGCAGGACGAGGTATTCATTCACGCCTTTCAGGTCGGATACGGAGACCTCTACGAGAACTTCGAGCAGTTCCTGAACGAGTCAGCCAGGTTGGCGGCGGTGAGAGTGGTCAACGGCATGGACGACATGCTGACCGCCATATACAGGGCCTTCGCTACCGGCGGCCCTCTACCACCGGCTCGGCGGAACGCAAAGCGAGTAAAGAACTGGTTTGTGCCCAAGGGAAGTCAGATACGCGATGTTCCCTTATCACGGCGGGCAAAGCAAAAGCGACGAAGGGAGAATAGCGATGCAGAAAATAGCGATTTGCGGTAAGGGCGGCTCTGGCAAGAGCGTGGTCACCCGGTTGCTTGCCGATGGGCTCCGCGCTCGCGGGAACCGGGTGCTGGTTGTTGACGCGGATGAGTCAAACACGGGACTACCCCGAATGCTCGGTTTTGACCACGCCCCCAAACCCCTCCTTGAGTTCTTCGGAGGGAAAAAGAAAGTAGTGTCAGAGTTGTCCGCTTTGATCTCAGCCGGTGCAACAGAAGAGTCGATTCAGTTGCTAAAAAAAGGGATTTCGACGAAGAACATCCCGCCGGACTATTTTGTCGAGTCCAACGGCATCAGGCTGGTCGAGGTCGGTAAGATACTGATGTCTCTGGAAGGCTGCGGCTGCCCGATGGGCATAGTCAGCCGGTCTTTCTTGAACATGCTGCAACTTGCGCCGGATGAGGTGGCCGTCGTGGACCTCGAGGCCGGCGTCGAGCACTTCGGGCGGGGCGTGGAAACCGGCGTCGACTGCGTGCTCGTGGTCGTTGACCCGTCGATCGACTCGGTGCAGTTGGCAGACCGGATAAGCGATATGGCCGACCAGATACAGATCGCTGACGTCTGGGTGGTGTTGAACAAGATTGCGTCGAAGAACGTCGCCGATCGGCTAACCAGCCGACTGACCGAGTGCGGGGTCAAGGTGATCGGAGCGATTCCCCTCGACGATGAGATTTTCGAGTCGTGCCTGGAGGGGCAACCGATTAAGGGACGAATAGCCGCCAAGGAAGTCGACAAGATTCTGGATTTCCTGTTTCCCTGATTCGGTGGGGGTCAGGTTTTTTATATTGCCTGCAACTCCTTTTTGGGGGTATGGGGACGTTGGTGAAAAGTTGACATATAGAGGAACTGATTTCAAAGGCCTTAATGTGTCTGCGGAAATATGTGGTGACGTATTTGTCGGCTTCATCCGGTCCATACCCGAACAGGTATAAAAATTGCCATTATGCTTAACTTTATACCCGAAAAGGTGTAAAAGCTAAAATAACTCTTGATATTATACCCGACATGGTATAAAAATTCAGGTCCAGAGGGCCCGGCTTTGGATTTCCCCTGGAAGGGCCTTTTAGCGACAGCCGGTGTTGAAACACAGAATTCAGGAGCCAGAAGCCAGGAGTCAGGAGAGTGCGGATGTCGCTATGCTCCTATTTATCTTATCATACTGAGTGAGCCGAAG
>JAFDFH010000505.1 GCA_019309945.1 Deltaproteobacteria bacterium | reverse complement strand
GAAGAAAAAAAGAACATCGAACATCGAACGTCCAACATCGAATGTCGAATGAGAAAAAAGATGACGAAGCAAGCGTATCATATTGAAGAAAGGCGGGTAGAGTGAATCAATTTGCAGCCTTCGGCAGACCGTTGAGCCGACTTGGTATGATTTTGCTTGTGATTTTAGTAGGATGTGCCGTACAGCCTCAACTAAAAATTCCGGAAGAAAATAGTGGAGCTACCCATGACGGACCGACCCCCACAGAACCTGCTAATACGGTTCGTGTCATAAGCGGAAAACGGCCGGATTGGGTGGACACCAAAAGCAAACATTACCCGCCCGATCGCTTCCTGATAGCTGTTGGATACGGACCCGACCGGCCGTCGGCGGAAGATAAGGCCCGGGCTGAAATTGCCAAGATATTTCACAGCGACATCCATTCGAGCAACCGGATCTATCAGGAGATACTGGAAACCACCACCGGCGGCAAGACCCGTACCAGGGAGAGTATTAATTTTGAAGAGATCACCCGTGTATCCACCCGCAGGGTTCTTTCGGGTGTTCGGATTGCACAGGTTTACCGGGAGTCGGAACCGAACCCGCAGTTTTATGCGCTGGCCGTTATCGACCGCTACCGCACAGAAAAAATCCTTCAACATAAGATTGAAGAACTGGATCGGGACATCCAGAAGCTTTATTTAGAAACCCGGGGGCAACCGGACAAGCTTGGCCAGGTTCAAAACCTCCAGTTGTGTGTTCGAAAACACATCCTCCGACAGGCGTATGATACGGAGCTTCGGATTGTCAGCCCGAGCGGCCGAGGCATTCCCCAAGCCGTCAGCTTCATGGAAATTAAAAATCGCCTGAATGCAGTGCTCCTCAGGGATTTTTTCATTGCCCTGTCTATAAGGGGTATCCAGGCGGATGAAATTCAACGGACACTTGTTGAAGCACTCAATCAAAAAGGATTTTCCATATCCGAAGAAATTCAAAAAACGAGTGTTCTGGTCAGGGGAACCATAGAAATCGAACCGATTGAACAGGGCGTAACCGAATGGAAGTTCGTCCGCTGGAAAGTATATTTTGATTTGGTTGACCGGCAGGATGGGGCTGTTTTTGGTAGTGTACAGAAAAGCGGCAAGGCGGGACATCTGACCTATGCCCAGGCTGAAGAACGTGCGATCCTTAAAATGCGAACGATCCTGGCAGAAGAGATCTCCGAGGATCTAATAATGCGTTATGCTCAAAATTTTATCCTCGGAATATCAACTATATGCCTGCGGTAAAATTTTTCGCAGGCCTTGATCTCGAACAAAAATCCTCGTTTCTGGACGGACACTAACTAATTCGCTAAACCTGTCCGGGTTGGTGTAAAACACGTGGAAAGGAGGTGACAGGAAACTTCTCAATATGTTCCGGTAGGCCCGCTGCGTCAACCGGTAATTTTTTTCAATACGGCCAAAACTTGCCGTTAAGGGCGCCTAACACAGACCCGCGCACGGGATGTAAAATGAGTGTGTCGCTTAGTACAAACAGGCTACAATCAACAATTCATACTGTCCGGGTCTATGTAAGCCGCCCTAAACGGCTTCAAACAGTTGCCCGCTTTGAAAAAAATTACCGGTTGACTCCGCTGATATGTTTAACCATAAGTTTTTGAAAAGTTATGTGACAGGTGATGAACAAACTGAAAACAAGAGGGATAATATCCGCAATAATTGTCATGTGTTTAGGGCTTGTGGCTGCACCGGCGATGGCGGCAACTCCGAAACAGATATATCAGAAGGCTGCTCCCGCGGTTGTTTTTATTCTGGTTGCGGAAGGCTCCCAAATGACCTATGTCGGAACAGGATCGATCATCCGTGAAGACGGATTGGTAATAACCAATGCGCATGTATTCACCCAAAAAGGTTCCTCACGAATGAAGTCCGACATTTCAATATTTCTGAAACCGCGGCGGTTATCCGGAAACCATAAAAAAGATCTTGCACTTCGCTACAGGGGTAAAATTCTGGCCTATGACCTACCACTGGACCTTGCCTTGCTCCAGATAGCAGACCTGAATTCGCGCCTTACCCGGATAGAATTTGCCGATTCACAAAAGGTCGACACCGGTGACCAGGTTTATGCGATCGGCCATCCTGAACAGGGTGGCTTGTGGAGCCTGACGACAGGCGTCATTAGCGCTTATCGGCAGGATTACGGCGGTATTTACGGCAAAAATCTTTTTCAAACGGATGCCAGTATCAACCGCGGAAACTCCGGAGGTCCGCTTCTGGATGTGAATGGTTATATGGTAGGGATTAATTCATTGATCGCCAGAAAGGCCGCAGATGGAATGACCATCACGGACGTCAATTATTCCATCATGTCGGATGTCGCCCTTAAATGGCTAGCCGGTCTTGGTTATCGGTTTCAGGCAAAAGAAGCTGCAATGGCTAAAACCGAAAACAAAAGTCCGGCAGTATCGGAAGCGGTTGAAAAAGAACCGTCCAGGACCGCAGCTGAAAATAAAAAACAGCCACATCAACCGAAGCCGATGAAAGAATCACCACCGGCCAAGTCTTTTGAAGAAGACACCGAGATTAGGCCTGACAAAACCGGCAATACCCTTCAGCCTCCATCAGTTGAAGCATTACCCGAGAAGACCACCTGCGAAAGGACCGGCGGTGGTAAAATTTTGACCGAAAAGAAACCTTATAAAATAAGCATTTTGCTCCGGGACATGCAGGAAATGGAAGATCTGATGGAAGACATGAAGGAAAAAATCAGAAGATATAAAAATAAAAAATAGCAAGGAGGTTACCATGAAATTAAAGTATTTAACGGCTCTGGGTATTTTTCTTATGGCGCTCACTTTCCTGATAATTGGATGCAAATCAACTCCGCAAGAGACAGCCAGCGCGGATACGGCCGCCTCGGGTCCCAAATGGGTCATGAAAGGCAGCGGGGCCTTCGATGTGGACGGATTAAAGGTCTTTTACGGGGTGGGCTTGGCTTCCGGTATCAAAAACAAAGCGCTCTTACGCCAGACGGCTGATGACCGCAGCCGGGCTGAAATTGCCAAAACGCTCGAAGTTTATGTGGCCAGCCTCACGAAAGACTATATGGCTTCCACTACAGCCGGGGACATGTCGAAATCCTCAGAGGAACAAAATGTCGAAACAGCGCTGAAAACTTTTTCCAAAACAACCTTACACGGAGCGATCATTGTTGACCGTTGGCTGGACCCGGCCGATGGAACAATGTACTCGCTGTGCGAACTCGATCTGATCGCCTTTAAAGAAAACCTGGACAAATATAACGAGCTGGACGAGAAAGTACGGGATTATGTTCGGGACAATGCCGAAAAGATGCACGACCAACTGGAAGAGATGGAAAGTCAGTAACCGGTCATTTGATAATTATTCAAGGGGGTTAAGGATCGAAGGTCGGGGTTCAGGATTATGGGCGCGGGATCTTTTTACAAGCGGGTTTGGAGCCCAATTGGCAATTACTTGGGAAAATGAACATTTTTAACGAAGACTTCGGGTCTTCAATGCCTTCTTTGTCCTTAACTCTGAACGTTGAACCCTGAACCTGTGAAC
>JAFDFH010000504.1 GCA_019309945.1 Deltaproteobacteria bacterium | reverse complement strand
TGCCGGAGGACGGACTTTGCAAACTCATCATGGAGATTTCTCAGGGCAAACATGTTGATTACGATGACATTCCCACATATGAGTTTGCCGTTTCAGACCAAAAATATTTGATGGCCCGCGGGCAGCCGATACTGGGGGAGCGCAAAGAATGTCTGGGAGCAGTGGTTAACTTTGAGGACATTACCGCGCTGAAAACCCTGGATCGCCTTAAATCCGAGTTTGTCGCCAAGGTTTCCCACGAACTTAGATCGCCCCTTTCTACGATCCACGAACAACTGGCGGTTTTTCTCGGCGACATGGTAGGAGAAAAGTCAACGCAGGAGCTTCATTTACTATCCCGCGCCAAGGAAAAAACGCTTGGCCTGATCTCCCTCATCGGTGATCTGCTCGATCTTTCCCGCATCGAGGCCGGAGCCGTGTGTGAGGAACCCAGGCCGGTTCGACTCGATGAGCTCCTTCAAAGCATCGTCGATTTTTTGAGATCCAAAGCAACCGCTCGGAACCAATCGATTACGATCGAACTGCCGGAGGCCGTGCTGCCATCGATCACGGCCGATCCCCTGGCCCTGGAAAGCATCTTCGGAAACTTGGTTACCAATGCCATCAATTACACCCAGGAGGGCGGGCAAATTCGGGTCGAAGTTGACCTAAGCGGCATTCATGTGCGTGTAAAAGTTAAAGATAACGGGTTCGGAAT
Source organism: Deltaproteobacteria bacterium (assembly GCA_019309945.1). Classification (GTDB taxonomy): domain Bacteria; phylum Desulfobacterota; class Desulfobacteria; order Desulfobacterales; family JAFDFH01; genus JAFDFH01. Next base: position 4,405 of record JAFDFH010000504.1, on the reverse strand, counting down.
AGCGGAAAAGCATCTGGAAAAGATTTTTGAAAGATTTTACCGGGTGAAGGACGATAAGACCAGATACATCACCGGCACAGGGCTCGGGCTACCGATTGTAAAGGGACTTCTGGATTCACTGGGGGCTTTCATTGATGTGGAAAGTTCACCCGGTGAAGGAACCACCTTCACGGTATTACTTCCCGTTCCACCCCAAGCGCTTTGAGGAACTCCTCCGGTGGAACCTGAATTCCTGTCCACAGGGCAAAGGTGCGCCTGGCCTGAAAGGCCAGCGCAGGTAGACCGTCCATAAAAGGGATGTCTTTTGAACGCGCCATATCCTGCCAAAAATTTTGGTTACGGCCATAATTCATGTCCATAACCAACTTGCATTTCGCCACCTCAAGATTTCTCACAAGCTCAGCCAATTCCGGTGATTCCCCCGGACTCGAAACAGCGGTTGCATTAATTATGAGATCCGCCTGGATCGGCGTATCCAATAAGGCCCGCAAAGGTTTGGCCTCACAGCCAAATTGGTCGACGATTTGATCGATTTTTTCATCGCTGCGACCGGTAACGGTGACCGATGATGTCCGGAGCCAATTTAATATAAAAACCACCGCCTTGGCTATGCCGCCGGTTCCAAAAACAAGCACGGACTTGCCGGCCACATCAAAATCAACATCATTAAGCACGTCCATAAAACCGATGGCGTTGGTGTTGTATCCTTTCAGCACTTTTCCCTTGCAGACAATGGTATTGATCGCTCCGATAAATCTTGCTCCTTCAGACAGTTCATCCACATAAGGAATGGATACTTCTTTATACGGAACGGTGAGGTTTGCCCCGGCGATATTCAAAACTCGAAGACTTTCCAGTGCCTGTCCGATCTGGTCCGGTTCAACCCTAAAGGGTACGTAGGCCCCACCGATTCCGAGGTGCTTCATGACCGCCGAAAATATGGCAGGTGATTTGGAACGGAAAACCCGCTTGTCACTGATGATGCAGAAAACTTTCATTTGAATTCAGCCCCAAAAACCGTTCCATTTCCTCCTGGCAGGTTTTTATGCGAACGCCAAGATGAAACCATTATAGACCAACTCTTACCATCTCTGTTCCGACCGAAATAACTGACCGCAATTCAGCCAAATAATCCAAGGCCGGACAAAATTTTCCCGAAACGATAATGGCTCTGCTAAATCCTCGTTCGTGCAACCGTCGCTTCTTTTTATTTGATTAAAGCGTAACTTCTCAATCTGTTCGGTGGGGATTTTTGTTCGAGATCAAGGCCTGCGAAAAATTTTACCGCAGGCATATAGTTGATATTCCGAGGATAAAATTTTGAGCATAACGCCGAGATCGGGCAAAAAGACCGTTTCTGAACGGACACTACCTACCGACAGGCAAATGATTTACGCCGCGACCTCTCAAAGGTTCAAAAGGCTCTTGATGCTCTGGGTAATATCCTCGGCCGAGGCCGGTTTGGGAAGATAATCATCCGCCTCCATGCTCATTCCATCATAGTGGGAATAGCGGGTGGAGGTCACCTTGTCCGCAACCGCAGTCAGCATGAGGATGGGAATATCCGCATATTTATCATCACTTTTTAGCTTCTTGCAGGCCTCATAACCGTCCATTTCAGGCATCATGACATCTAAAATAATGGCATCCGGAGGATTGGCCTTCACTTTTTCCAACCCCTCCACGCCATCATACGCTATCTCGACATCAAAACCCTCTTTTTCCAGCTGCCCCTGAACAATGGCGCAGAAATCGGGTTCATCATCCACCAGTAAAATTCTTTTTTTCGCACTCATATCGGTCCTCCTTTCTTATACGCGGTTATCATCATGTATGCTGCACGCCGGTGTCGGCGATTCACCCCTAGTCCGAACCCTCTATCCGGGGTCTGGGATAGAGACCGGACTTTTCAACAATCTCAGGCACCTTTTCCTCCCACTCGATCGCCATAATATGGAATCCCCGAACCCCTTCGACCGCTTTCAGACGTTCAATCGATTCCACGCATATTTTAATGCCCTCTTCGGGCTGTTCTTCTTTGGGCGTATCCGTCATGTAGCGGGCCATTCCGGCTGACTTGAGAGGAGTCAAGCCGGCCAGGATATAGACCTTTTCAAGAAGCCCCCGATCGCCGGCCATTTTCATCCACAGCTCAAACTTTTCCAGGTTGTAAATACACTGAGTCTGAATGAACTCAACCCCGGCCGCAATTTTCTTTGCCAAACGGGGAACACGAATTTCAAACGGATCGGCAAAGGGATTGGCGGCAGCCCCCACAAACATCTTCGGAGGATGATCAATATCACCGCCTCCCAGAAATTTTGCTTCATCCCCCATGTGTTTTACCGTCTGAATGAGTTGGATGGAGTCCAGATCATGCACATTCTGCCCCTGGGCGCAGTCTCCAAAACTCTGGTGGTCTCCGGAAAGACATAAAATATTGGATATGCCGAATGACGCTGCTCCGAGAATATCACTTTGTAAAGCAATCCTGTTCCGGTCCCGGGTGACCATCTGAAGTACCGGTTCGAGGCCCATAAGTTTAAGGTGGATACATGCGGCCAGACTGCATAACCGTGTCACGGACGTCTGGTTATCCGTAATGTTAATGGCATCCACATAATTTCTGATCATTTCGGCTTTTTTTTCAATAACCGCTGGATTACTGCCACGGGGGGGACCGCATTCAGAGGTAACGGCTAAATGGCCGGCGGCAAGAATCTTTTTTAGCCTACTCGGTGTGTTCACATTCATAGCTGTACATCCTCCCTGACAACTTTGCGAGGTCCTCCGGCTCGGTCGGTGGACCAGTCTTTAATGGGGCAAATCTTTTCATAATCATCAAGTCTTCCCAAAGCCTTGAGACGATCGATGATCAACTGCCAGGCACAATCGAGCTCATTATCGATCTCGCATTTCCCCTGGGTCGATCCCCCGCAAGGTCCGTTTAATAGTCGCTTGGCACATCTTGACACCGGGCAAATCCCCCCGGTTTGCGATAGGAGGCACTGGCCGCAGGCCTGACAACGCTCGGTCCACAGGCCACGCTTATCGGTTACCCCTAAAAAGCAGGTATTGACACCCGGATAAACCGGTTTGGATGGATATTTCTCAGCCGTAAACTGAACGCCAACCCCGCAGGCAATAGAAACGATGGCATCATACTGGTCAACGCCATCACGGATTTCTTCAAGATATTCATGATCACACTGTCGTTCCAGGGTAATTTCATCAATAGTGACCCCTTTGCCCTGGTTAAGGAAATACATTCTTAGCGCCGAAGCCAGGATGCCCACCTCTTTTTTCCCCCCGGCTTCACAAACCGTAACACACTCGTTACAGCCCAGTATAAGTATACGCTCTTTATCTTTGATTTCCTCAATGATCTCTTCAATCGGTTTTTTGTCGGCTACAATCATATGCGAGACCTCTCTTTCATGTAACTTCTCAATATGTTCCGGTAGGGCCGCTGCGTCATGCGGCCTGTTTCTTTTTAGCCAGCTTTACCGGATTCGGACCCATCTGAAGGATTCGATCATACATTTCTTGAGCATACCGGACAAATTGCGGGGCCTCGGAAGAAGAAAGATTGTACATCTGCACCCTTTCTCCTCCAACGCCGATGGCATCCAGCAATTTCTGAGCCTGTTCCACTCTTTTTCGCGCCCTGAAGTTACCGCTGTTATAGTGACAATCCCCTTCCATGCACCCAACACAGTATACGCCGTCCGCTCCTTTTTCAAAGGCACGCAGGATATGAAGGATGTCTATCTTTCCGGTACACGGAACGCGAACGATTTTTACGCTCACCGGATAATTTAGTCGCATGGAACCTGCCAGGTCCGCAGCCGTGTAACCTCAATAATTGCAGCAGAAGGCGATAATGATCGGATTAAAATCTGCACTCATAAAAACCCCCGCTTTTTAAACGATTTTATAAAATCTACAAAACGCCTTCCAGCAAGGCGTCCACCTTGCACAGGATCTGATCGTCTTCGTACCAGTTAAGTTCAATTGCTTTGGCCGGACATTCGGCCGCACAGACACCGCATCCATGGCACAAGGCCTCATCGATTTCACTCACCCCGTCCGCATTAATTTTCGGAACATCGTATGGGCATGACCGCACACAAATAAGACAGGAAGCGCACCTTTCCGCATCCACCTGAGCCGCAACCGCGGATAAGGTTAAATACTTCTGAGAAAGGAAGGTGGTTGCCCTTGAGGCGGCCGCCAGAGCCTGGGATATCGATTCAGAAATGAGCCTGGGGCTGTGGGCCGTTCCGCATACAAAAATTCCTTCGGTATCCATGTCTACCGGTCTCAGCTTGACGTGGGCTTCCATGAAAAATCCTTCTGCATTGCGAGCCACCTTAATAATCGAGGCCAGTTCCTCGGTGTCTTC
>JAFDFH010000130.1 GCA_019309945.1 Deltaproteobacteria bacterium | reverse complement strand
GCGTCAGGGTTTCCCCCATTGCGCAAAATTCCTCACTGCTGCCTCCCGTAGGAGTCTGGACCGTGTTCCAGTTCCAGTGTGGCTGATCATCCTCTCAGACCAGCTAACCATCGTTGCCTTGGTAGGCCATTACCCTACCAACAAGCTAATGGTACGCGGGCTCATCTTCAAACAGAAGCTTACATGTAGAGGCCCCTTTTGATCTCAAAATCCGAAGCTTTTGGGATACCCGTGCGCCACTTTACTATCTTTAGCAAGCTAAAGAGTTCTCGTACGACTTGCATGTGTTAAGCACGCCGCCAGCGTTCATTCTGAGCCAGGATCAAACTCTCCAATTAAACGATTCATGTTGTCCTGATCCAAACGGTCAGAAACAACATTTAACTGAGACCCAACTCTTAAATATGTCACTATTTAGTTTTCAAAGATCAAGTTGCCGTTTATGAAAATGGCAAATCTTCCCCCAAGAGTTCTCTATCTGGGAAAGTATATTTATTTATACTTATTAATATATTTTGTCAACCTTTTTCTTGTATAATTTAAAAAATATTTGCCGGACACTCGTCTTAATAGCGAAACCTTTCAAAAATATTCCATTTTGTTCACGGCCAAGGAGGGCGAAAATTTTAACCATAGGAATACATTGAGTATTTTGAGGATTAAAATTTGAGCCTGACACCGGAATTGGGCAAAAGGGGGCGTTTTTCAAAGGTCGCATAACAATCAAGGTCAACACAATCAGACCGTCTTTTTTATGCCCGGTTGATCAAGTTGTCAAGCATTTTTATTACTTTTTTATCTTAATTTTATGAAACCGCTTTTTCCCAGCTCTTAATAATAATTCCATGTTATTCATGTCGTCATTCGTTATTAAAAAATCAAATGTTTCAATACGTTTTCCATTGAGATATGCACCACCTTGCTCAATTAACCTTCTTGCTGCACCGCCCGAAGTCGCAAGACCAACCATATGAAACAATTTAAAGGCGGGGAGCCCCCCTTGCAGTGTATCCATATCCAGATATGAATGCGGCACCGAAATATCATCCATGGCCGTATCATTTCGGGGTATTGAACTGGACGGTAATATTCCTTTTGGTACGACCCGGGCTCCAAACATGCTGGCAGCCGCATAATGAGCTTTGATCGCTTCTTCTCGGCCATGAACAAGCAGCGTCGTTTCAAAGGCGAGGATGGCCTTGGCACTGTTCAAATCCGCATCTTTCAATTTTCCAATTTTCCGCACTTCATCCATGGGTAAAAATGTAAACAGTGCCACGAAACGTTCAACATCTAAATCATCTGTGTTTATCCAGTACTGGTAATATTCATATGGTGTAGTTTTAGCAGGATCAAGCCATACAGCACCTTTAGCTGTTTTTCCCATCTTTTCGCCGCCACTTGAGGTAATCAGTGGGAAGGTTATCCCAAAAACGGTTTCATGGTGCACCCTTCGGACAAGTTCAACCCCTGCAACAATATTACCCCACTGGTCACTCCCCCCCATCTGAAGTCTGCAGCCATAGTCATAAAAAAGTCTCAGGAAATCATAAGCCTGCAAAATCATATAATTGAATTCGATAAAACTAAGGCCCTCTTTAGAGTCAAGACGCAATTTATAGCTTTCAGCTTTTATCATGCGATTAACAGAAAAATGACGCCCAATATCTCTGAGGAACGGGATATATTCTAATTTTGTCAGCCAGTCGGCATTGTTCAATAAGATTGCCTTCCCGTCACTAAAATCTATAAAACGGGAAAGCTGTTTTTTAATTCCAATGGCGTTCGCTTTGACGACATCCATGCTGAGCAATTTTCGCATTTCCGTTTTTCCGCTCGGATCTCCCACCAGACCGGTCCCCCCCCCGATAAGCGCTATGGGTCGGTGTCCCTCCCGTTGCATATGTGATAGAGACATTATCGGAATAAGGCTTCCCACATGCAGACTCGAAGCTGTCGGATCAAAACCAATGTAACAGCTTACATCCCCCTTATTGATGAAATCATGCAACTCTTGGTCATGTGTTGTATCCTCTATAAAACCCCTCGCCTTAAGAATATGGATTACATTGGTCATACGATTTTACCTTTCTGGCCCGACCAAAAGCAGTAAGCAGGGTAATTTAACGTCTCTGAATTTCTACAGGTTGGTGAAAATACTGTATTTTAATTGCTATAAGCGCCTGCCAAGGCATTGGAAGGATGGAATGCTGGAATAATGGAACGTTGGGTAATAAAAACGGAAAAGATCATTTATAAATTGTTTTGCTTCCTTCAAACCCATTTTTCCAGCATTCCAGCATTCCAGTATTCCATCATTCTCCGCCTCCGGCGGATGAGCGGGGCGAACTAAGTTCTATCGTTTGCTATTTATTGGCATATTCTACAGCCCGGGTCTCACGAATAACTGTAACCTTAATCTGTCCTGGAAAAGTTAATGACTCTTCGATCTTTTTTACAATATCCCTGCTCAAAAGAATGGCCTCTTCATCTGAAACAATGCCACTTTCGACAATGACTCGAACTTCCCTTCCGGCCTGAATCGCATAAGAATTTCCAACACCTTGAAATGAATTAGCAATTTTTTCAAGATCTTCCAAGCGTTTAATATAATTTTCAAGAAGTTCCTTGCGGGCACCAGGTCTTGCCCCTGAAAGCCCATCGGCCGCTTGGACCAGCAAGGCGTAGACAGAAGCTGGAGGTACGTCTTCATGGTGAGCGGCAATAGCGTGAACCACTTTAGGAACTTCCCCAAATTTTTTTGCCAGTTTGGAACCAATCAACGCATGTGGCCCCTCAACCTCGTGATCGATAGCCTTACCGATATCATGCAACAATCCCATACGCCTTGCCAGCTTCAGGTTAAGTCCCAATTCAGAAGCCATAATACCGCATAAAAATCCAACCTCAACCGAATGTTGCAGAACGTTTTGCGCATAACTTGTCCGAAACTTTAACTGACCGACATACTTGATCAATTCGTTATGGATGCCGTGAACACCCAGGTCAAATGCGACCTGTTCGCCGGCTTCTTTAATAACCAAATCGACTTCTTGTCCCACTTTTTTCACAACATCTTCGATACGAGCAGGATGAATTCGACCGTCGGATATCAATTTCATAAGTGATATTCTTGCAACCTCTCGCCTCACCGGATTAAAACCTGACAGAATAACCGCCTCGGGCGTGTCGTCGATAATAAGATCAATACCCGTAGCAGCCTCAAGGGCACGAATGTTGCGTCCTTCCCTGCCAATAATACGCCCTTTCATCTCATCGCTGGGCAGTTGGACCACAGAAACCGTACGCTCCGCAACAAAATCCCCCGCGTAGCGTTGTATAGCAGTAGAAATAATCTTCTTGGCCTTCTTGTCCGCTTCTTCTTTAGTTTCATTCTCAATCCTTTTGATAAGTTTGGCCCCCTCATAGCGTGCCTCGTTCTCCATCGCTCTAATAAGAAGTTCCTTGGCCTGATCTGCTGTCAGGCCGGAAATCTTTTCGAGCTGCTCTTTTTGTTCTTCAATGAGTTCTTTATATTGTTTTTCACTTCGTTCGATATTTTCTTCCTTTTTTAGCACTTGTTTCTCTTTACGCGAAATTTCACGATCTCTGTGCTCGAACTGATCGAGTTTGCGGTCGATATTTTCCTCTTTTTGGATCAACCTTTTCATACTTTTTTTTAATTCCGAACGCGTTTCTTTGGTTTCATTTTCGAATTCACTCTTTATCTTGAAAAGTTTATCTTTTACCTCGACATCCGCTTCTTTAAGTAATGTTTCAGCTTTCCGTTCTGCTTCTTGTGTTATTTGTAACGCCTCCCCCTCTGCAGCCTTGACTTTCTGGGATACCATTCTTCCTTTCACCCAACAGGCGAGGGCAAAACCGGCCACAAAAATTATGCCATATAATATATAAAGTTCATCCATTACCCTTCTCCTCGATACGATCTAATCTTGATTCCACTTCATCTCTCTTTGTAAAAAACAAGACGAACGTATCCTGAATATTTTATCGTCTGCGGTGGGAAAGAAACAACCTTCTGACCCGATGATGATTACCGCGAAATGAAAATAATTGGATCCTAAAAATTTTCAACATATTGACTTCATTGTTAAACAGTCAGAAACACGATATCGTCTGGAAATATCCAGCCACTGCTAAAGAATCTGCTATGAGGTCATTTGGGGTAGATCGTAAGGAGAGCAAAAAGAAAAGGATACGTCTTTTGTAATTATTTAGCCAAATGTTATCCCGGGATGAACCAAATTAAACTGACACCCTGTTAATTTTTTCTCTATCCGGCTAAAATGGAACCCCCACCACGTGCCGTGTTGGCGGGTCTTTGAACCAAATACATAAGGTGGGCACCTTTTAATCTCTTTAGGCTTTTCTGTACAAGCAGAACATGCACACCGAAATCAGGGAAGGCTCCCGTTCATCTGGTGTTGGGACAAAGAACACCTTCCAATCACAAACACGGCAGGGGTCTAAGCTGATTTGACAAAAATCAAAGTACCTGCAACGGCCATTCTACCGGAGAATAGCAGAAGGCATCTGTTTGTTTCGCGTCAGCAACAGGATTAAGCTAAGAAATGGCTGAAAAAGTCGCCTGTTCTATATATTGGGTCTCAATCTGGTAAGACTCACTCGCCGTTTACTGAACATTTTCACTCAACACACGTATCAGGTTTGTTGTTCGTTTCGAAACATCATGCAAAAAATCTGAATGATTTTTTTTAAGTTCAAAATTTTCATTCACAATATTCAGTGCGGCTAAAATCAATATTGTTTGTTTCGTTATATTTGATGTTTTTCCAGATATTTGACCTTCGACCTTAGTCACTTCCTTTACAAGGGAATCAGCGACTTCTTTTGCCTTTTGGGCCTCTGCGTCTGCTCTAAACGTATATGGCTGCCCAAAAAGCTCTATGGTTACAAACTGTTCCGATGAATTATGGGTTTTATCATCCCTAATACCATCCATTGTTGACCACTATTCCTAAGCTTCTGAAATTTCCTCCAGCCTGACCAGCAGACCATCAATTTTTGATCGTATTAAATCCTTTTCCTCTGCATAACGATTTGCTATCTCGACCTTACCCTGAAGCTCCTTTTCTAACGCCTCAACTTTCGTCATAAGTTCCATTTTGGTCGCTTCAAGTGATTTACAGACCCCAATTAGTTTTTCAACTTTTCGTTCAATTTCCTCAAATTGTCGCAAAATTGTATTATTATCCAACCTTTCACCTCATAAATGTTTTATTTAATATAATCTTTCAGATACACAAAAGTCAAGATATTTTACCAACCTGGAGAAAGCGCTGCCGTTTTAATTGACATCAGCCTCACAAATAAAAGGGCAAACCATCCGGTGTGGTTTGCCCTCTGTACTTGGGGGTCGATGCTTGCGCCCCGTTTTCAGTGATAACTTAACGTCTCGGGATTTCCGCTTCGCTCTAACCGGTTTGCCCGGTTAGACAAATGCAAAGACTTCAATAATGATCCCTATAGGTTTCCTTTTTCAGATATCCGTAAGCGCTGAATGGCTCTTTCAAGGGCCACCTGGGCCCTCACAAAATCAATACCCGCTTTATTTGCATCTTCGGCTAAACGCTTCTGAGCGCGTTCCAGAGAGGCTTTTGCTCGCTCGATATCGATATCGCGCCTTCTTTCAGCAGATTCTGCCAGCACCGTAACCTTATCAGGGAGCGCCTCTGCAAACCCTCCGTTGACAAACACATATTTTTCAGTCCCGCCGACATCTTTATAGCGAATCGTACCAATTTTAAGGGTGGTTAGAAAAGGCGTATGGCCAATGAGAACTCCAAACTCGCCGAGAGAACCGGGGGACATTACAATCTGAGCTTCCTCGCTGACAACAGACTTTTCAGGTGTAACAATTTCTAATTGAATACTTTCAGCCATTATTTAAACCTCTCAGCTATGCTGCTTCAGCCATCTTTGCGGCTTTTTCAATTGCTTCTTTAATACTTCCAATCATATAGAATGCCTGCTCCGGAAGATCGTCGTGTTTTCCTTCAACTATTTCCTTGAAACCGCTAACCGTATCTTCGATCTTTACATAAGATCCGGGTGTGTTTGTAAAAACTTCAGCAACATGAAATGGCTGTGACAGAAAACGCTGAATTTTTCTCGCACGGGAAACTGTGATTTTATCTTCGTCTGCCAATTCATCAATACCCAGAATAGCAATAATATCCTGAAGTTCGGTATATTTTTGAAGTATCTGCTGTACCTGCCGAGCTACCTGGTAGTGTTCATCACCAATATAGGCGGCATCCAGAATCCTTGATGTTGAATCAAGCGGATCTACCGAAGGATAGATACCAAGCTCGACCAGTTTACGGGAAAGAACCACAGTACCGTCCAGATGCGCAAATGTGGTTGCCGGGGCAGGGTCAGTCAAGTCGTCTGCAGGAACATATACACACTGAACCGCTGTAATAGATCCCTTGTCCGTTGATGTAATCCGCTCCTGGAGTTCACCAAGGTCAACGGCCAGGGTCGGCTGGTAACCGACAGCTGAGGGCATACGTCCAAGAAGAGCTGACACTTCGGAACCTGCCTGTGTAAAACGGAAAATATTGTCGATAAAGATAAGAACGTCCTGACCTTCTTCATCCCTGTAGTACTCAGCAGCTGTCAGAGCGGAAAGGGCGACACGTGCCCTTGCTCCGGGAGGCTCAGTCATCTGCCCATAAATTAGAGCAGCTTTTGGAAGTACACCGGCATCCTTCATTTCATGATAAAGATCGTTCCCTTCACGGGTTCTCTCTCCCACGCCCGCGAAAACAGAGATCCCACCGTGCTGCATGGCGATGTTGTGAACCATTTCCATCATGATAACGGTCTTACCCACGCCTGCACCGCCGAAGAGACCCATTTTTCCTCCTCGTGGAAACGGGACAAGCAAATCGATAACCTTAATTCCGGTTTCAAGAACACGTACTGTTGTGTCCTGCTCGGTAAATTTTGGCGCTTCACGGTGGATCGGAAGCATCTTTTCCTGGCTTACCGGACCAAGCCCGTCAACAGGCCTTCCGACAACATTGAGAATCCGTCCCAGGCCTGCTTCACCAACGGGCATCATTATCGGTTTGCCTGTATCCTTTACTTCCTGTCCTCGCATCAGACCGTCGGTAACATCCATAGCAATTGTTCTGACCACATTATCACCAAGGTGCTGTG
>JAFDFH010000503.1 GCA_019309945.1 Deltaproteobacteria bacterium | reverse complement strand
GCTTTATGATACACTTAAAAGCGATATCGGGCTTTTTTATTGGACGCCTGGAGAAATATTCACAAAAACGTTTTCTGATGCAAATATTTCAACGGATCTGCTTTCGGTCATCAGCTGGATTTTACCGCAAACTGAGCGAACAAAGGGGGATCATCGAAAGCAGACGGTCTATCCATCGGAAAGATGGGTCAGAGCACGGCTCTTTGGTGAAGATTTCAATAACAGGCTTCGCAGACATGTGGTGGAAACGTTAAGAGCGTCCGGGTATGCAGCGGTTGCTCCCATGCTTTCCCCCTTTTGGAAAAGGAGCATATCAGAGGCTTACGGTTTTGCTTCAAACTGGTCGGAAAGACACACGGCATATGTATGCGGACTGGGAACGTTTGGGTTGTCGGATGGTCTGATCACACCCCTAGGCAAGGCCATCCGGTGCGGTTCGGTTGTGGCCCGTATTTCTATTGAGCCCACAAAAAGGCCGTATACGGATCATCAAACCTATTGCCTCTTTCATTCATACGGAACCTGTAAAAAATGTATTGACCGTTGCCCTGTGGGGGCGATTACGGAAAACGGGCATGATAAACTGAAATGCAAGAATTATCTCCGGCAGGTGATGGCGCCATATGTGGAAAACCAATTTGGTCTGAAGGGGCATTGCTGCGGCTTGTGCCAGACGGCTGTTCCGTGTGAGTCCCGGATTCCGGGAGAAGAAGAGGGATAAGTGTCTGATTTTCGGAAAAGAGAAGAAAATACAGGTCCAAAAGGTCCGGGTTTGATTGCCACCCAGATATCCCTGACACAGCTGATATGATCAGGTGTTTCAAATCAAAATATTGTTATTGGCCGGATATTTTTTCCAGCCGGCTTAAAAGTCGGAGGGCTGTTTTTTTCTGCTTTTTATAGTTTGATGCCTTTTTAAACGCATGGCGTGCCTTTTCCAGGTCACCTGCCTGCCACGCGGAATACCCCAGCATGAGTAATGCCTGCCCCGAGTTTTGGCCCTTTGGTATTGCTTGAAATACATTTATTGCGGCCCGGTAATTTTTTATCTCATAGAGCAGATTTCCTTTCAGCATCAAAAGTGATTCCTCGAAAGCGTTCTGCAGCCCTTTTTCAACCCATGTTAGGGCGTCCTCGGGCCTGTGGAGTTGCAGGTAAGATTCGGCGATCTTTTTGACGATTTCCGGGTCTATTTTTTCTACAAGGATTTCTTTATAAAAGCGGACCGCCTGAATCGGAACCCCCAAGGCCGAGGCTAATTCAGCCATCAGCTTCTTCTCCTCATTTGTCAGGGGTGTGAGATGACTGTAAACGGTTAAAGCCACCAGCGCTTTTTCATATATGTTTGCCGTCAGGTGCATATGCGCCAAGGCTTTCCACCACTTGGACTCCAGTGGGTGCTCGCGGGTTAACTGTTCGGCATATTCGAGGGCACGGCCTTTCATGTTGAGATGCAGATACTCGTGCAGGAGAATCTCCTGCCACTGTTGCCTTTTTGGCCCGCTTATTTTTTCAGCAAGCTCTTCGATAAACGGCAGCGCCTGGCGATGCTGATCGCAGTTAATATAAGCCTGGACAAGATTTTCTTGCCATTCCAGTTTAATTGTATCCCCATGGGAAGACAAAAGACGCCTGAACATCTCTATGGCCTTGTCACAATCCCCGCCAATCAGGAAAGAAACGGCGCTGTAATAGAGTATTTCAGGCTTCTTTTCCTCAGTCGCGTCATAACCTTCTAAAAAGCAGGTTCCTGCTTGCACGTGGTGGTTTACTTCACTATGGCATTTGGCGAGGTTAAACCATGCCGGCGGAAAATCCGATTTTGCGTTTACGGCCGCCTGGTAATAAGGAATCGCCTGTGATGGCTGATTTTTCATCAGGTAACAGTTGCCAAGGGTAAAATTGATCAGGTAATGGTTATATCCATATATATCCGGCTTACCGGGGTTTAAATCCTCACCCCTTTTTTGCTGAAAAGATTCAAGCACCTTAATAGCGCTGGCAATCTCTTTTTTTTCAATAAAACGGTTCGCTTTAATGAGTGCTCGGCGGGCAGGCAAAGGTATGTCGTCTGTTTTCATCGCAATGCCCTGGTGAGGGGTCAGAATGCAAAGGATCAACGTCATCAACACCCAGCAAATTCGATTTTTAACCGCATCCATCATGATAATGGCTCTCAAATTTCACACGTCCTTAGGGACGAAATTGTGATTTACGATTCCAGCTTAAATCTGATCGTTGTCTGCACCCTTGTTTTAACCGGTTCGCCCTGGACCTCTCCGGGTGCAAAGCGCCAGGACGACACGCAGCGAATCACGCTTTCATCAAATACCTGTTTCGGTTCAGCTTCGATTATTTCGATTTGATCCACC
>JAFDFH010000129.1 GCA_019309945.1 Deltaproteobacteria bacterium | reverse complement strand
ATGTTCCATGTTTTAGGCGATATCTTCTTTAACCGACACGACTCTTAAATCCGCAACTTTTTCCTCTATCCGAGGCCCTGTAATTTTAATACTTTCCTTGCTTAACAACCAGATCTCCGGAATAATTTCAGCAATCAGGCAGCCATCGTTAAAAATACGCACAACCGAACTTTGGGAGACAACAACAGCGACGGCCTGGGTATCACGAGTGATTGAAGCTGCCGCCATATGGCGACTTCCCAATCCCAGGGGGAGTTCGATGCATTTTGAGGAGGCATCGATATACCTTGCAGCCGAAATTAATACGCCGTCACTTCCTACAATAAAGGCCCCATCGAGCTGGGCCAGTTCTTTTATCGTCTCCCGGACATTGGGGTCACATATTTTTTTTGCTTCCTTAGGGTGCCCGTAAAGAGGATCAAGAATGAGGTTCTTTGATCTTTTCAAAGTTTCATTTTCATCGGATACAATAAAAAGTGTACCGATTTTTCGCCCTTCGCGTCCTTCACGCGCAATTTCAACAGCCAGTTCGATGGTATGCTCCAAGACTTCATGCTTGCAATATTCTTTCAGTCCGCAGATTTCTTTAAATGCCATTCTCTAACCCTTTTATCAGGATCATCCTCCAACCATTACTGGGAGCCACATTTCGGGATGGTAAAGGATTTGGTCCCGGTTAAGAATTCCGTTTCATTCATCATTTCATAACTTATGATTCCTGTGGATCTTTTAGTTTATCCCGTGAGTTTAGGACTAAAAAGGGCAGTGGCAAATTTTCCATTGCCCTTCAGTCCCCATGTTACCTTTCCCGGCTGATGGCAAAGGGGTTCCTTTTGCTTTTTCAGGAGCTCCTGAAGGGCTTAACCGGGAAACAGGCCTTGCCTTATTCCCGGGTCATGGCTGTTCCGCACTTAGGACAATGCTGCTCATAACAGGGGGTCCCCACTTGATGGGCTACTCTTTCACCACAGTCGGGGCAAACGCAATAACCTCCAGGGCCCGCCGCAAAACCGCCTTCCCGGCCCTGACCGTCGCTACCTCGCCCCTTGCCTCTACCCGTTTTAGGTCCCTGGCCGCTTGGCCCTGTTCCATCTCCTCTTGGCATTCTATTTGCCTCCTTTCATCAATTCTGGTTATTTAGTGCCCAAACGAAAAATAGATCGTTTTCCCAAGTTCAAGGAAGGCGATCTGCCTGAGGTGGATTAACCGCAGGTATATAAATCATCGTCCATACTCCGAATCGATAAAGACCGATCCCGTGGATCTCGCATGCAATCTTCTCATATAGAACCTGCGTCCTTTGTACGCCGTCTCGATGAGTTGATCCCGTTCTGTCAGCCTGTGTATGACAGACCAATCAGCCCCGGCACGTGCCAAGAAGTCGCTTACAGCATCTTCACGCATTGGATGTACGGCGGTGATACTTAGCAGGTCATCTTCGACGTTGCCCGTAAAGGCGAAATCATTGCCTTCGTATCCGATGAGATATTCCACGTGATCAATCCGCTCACGGAGGATATGATAAGCTCGATTGATGATTTCCTCGGAAGGCGGTTGTGCCCATTCCTCTGCCGGCGGCCTTGTAGGAATGGATAAATAAGCCCTGGCAGGCTTTAAGCGAGCAAGCAAGTCGGCAATCTTATTGAGGCTATCGGCACTGTCATTTACCGCTCTAACCAGCATCGTTTCCGTTACAAGTTGTCCCCTGTAAGCCCGCGCGAATTCGAACATTCCATCCTGAAGCGAGGATAGTTGCAGGATTCCATGGGGCCGATTAATCCGGCCCCAAATTATTTCTTGGGCGGTGTCTATCTTCAATGAAACCCAATCTGCTTGCATCAGCGCCTCGCGCACATCCTTGCGCCAGATAAGGGAAGAGTTGGTAATTACGGCAATCTTAATTCCTAAAGATTTCAACAAATCGATCTCATGGGCAAGGTTGATGTCTAGGGTAGGCTCCCCATCAGGCACGAAGGTCAGGTAGTCGATGGGGTTCCCGGTCGCTTTCACCTTTTTCACTTTGTCCTGGACATCCCGTAAGATTTTGGACGGATTATAGAAGCTGCGGCGCTCGACCTGCATTTTTATGGTACATCCTAACTGGCAGTATACACAGGCATAGGTGCATATCTTGGGCGGGATATTATTTATCCCCAGGCTGTGCCCCAAACGCCTTGATGGGACAGGACCGAAAGCAATCATACTATTTTTCTCTTTCGCCATTCGGTCCATTCGGGTATGGATGTTCTTTCCAAATCTTCGGATGAGGGGTTTGATCTACAAGCGGGGATCAACATGGCCCGGGCCTCCGCACTCTGGAATGTAGCAGGTGACATTTATGAACTCACATTTTTCTCCGCATTCCGGGCAGACATCCGGTGGTCCCGGAGCGGTAATAAGATATCCGCACTTGGAGCATTTCCAGTAGGTTAATCCGCAACTGGGGCAGATATCGCCCTCGAATTTACCATCCGCAGTGTAGCCACAGTGTGCACATACAAATTTATCTTGGTCTTTTTCCATTTTTCTCTTCCTCCTTTCAGTATTTGCTTCTATCATACTTTTTCATAGCCCCAGGGCAAAAAGAGTAACTCCAATGGCAATCCCAAAGGTATGAATCCAGTATAATCAGATTTGTACTAAAAAGGGTTACAACCGGCACGCCTTTATAAGACTGCAGATATGCCTATAGACATCACTCGCCTGTAATAATCCCTGGATTTTATCTGCCTCGATGACTATTAAAGATTGATAACGGCCCATTAATATTTGATGAATAGCCGCATCAAGAGATAGGTTGGCTTCAATGTATTCATCCTCAGATGGCGTGGACATGATATTTTTAACTTTTCTCTGAGCCGCTTTCATGCAAATCTGGTCCAGCGGCTTTTCCCAAAGCTTATATTTTTCCATCATCGATCGGATAAACTCGATCGTATACCCACTATGCGATACATATTTGAGTTCTCCTATTTTATTATATCCTTCTTCCAGGCCTTTTATCAAATCTAGCGGGCTGACTTTCCCCACGACATTTTCAGCCTTATCAAGTACTAGAACATCAATATATTTATTATTATTTTCTTTTTTTTGCTGAGCCCCCTCCAGGGCCAAAACAACCTCATAGAGGGTCGCATCCTCATCAACAGTTGCATAATCGGCAATAGGGACCATCATCTCTTTAACTAAAATTGATTTCACAACCGTTCTCCTTTCGATTTTTTTAGATTTGATTTTTTTCGGGATTCCTGCTGCCTTGCTTTTATTTTCTCTAAACAGCCATTCTTTTTTTACTTCTCATTTAACCTTTAAATATTACTATGCCTTTTTTTTAAGGCGGAGGTGGAAGCATTACCGATTTGTTAATAATCATATCAGCATCTGATCGGGATGGTTTAATTTTTCTAGGCCATATCTAAAATATTTCTTCTATAATCCCAAGGCGAAAAGAATACCACCGGTGGCTATTCCAAAAGTCAAATTTAATACTTTTATGAGCACTGCGTCTTTGATGCTATAGGACAGCAGCGGGAGCATGCCATGCCCGTCCTGGACAAATGACGTCGTAAACAACACTGAAAACGGAATCAGTCCCTTCGCATACATCATGACAAATACCAGATGCGGGCCGGATTCAGGGACAATTCCAATCAAAGCACCGATTAAAAGGACCCACATCATATTATCACGGATATACCCATCCAGGCTCCCAAACGACAACCCCCAATGAACAAAAAGCAGAGCACCAAAGGTCCATAGAAAAACCCTGAACAAATGTTTTTTAATAATGTGCTCCCAGATATGATCGTGCAGATAGTGGTCCGTGGAAACCATCGCGATAAATAATGAACAAAAGGCTAAGCCAACGAATGTAATTCGTTTCCAGTTCCAGTCAGGGCCGCCAAGTATTCCGGCGAAAAACAGTGCCAGAAAGGACCCTATCAGCATGAGTAAAAGAAATCGTGTAAAGGAAAGGGATGATATGTTTTTAAACATATTTTTTAAACGAAAGATTTCACCGAGACCTTCCCCGTCATCCAGATCTGACAGGCAGTGTTCACAACGGGATTCACGGCAGGATTCACAGGGCACGATACCAAGAGCGCCGATGACCTTATCACTGATCACGGCAAAAAAGAGGCCGCATACAAATAACAACCCAAAGAGCAACAAGGCCGTTCCAGGAAACTCAACGAGCATTACAAAGGCCTCGTCCCCGGACGTGGCGATCATTCCGCCGACAATGGCGCCAAATGAGATCATTCCGTGAACATAAAAGGTTACATTCATGAACGCGCCTAAACACCCGGGTGTGGAACCCAGAACGGAGGCCAGGGTATACTGGCGCCATCGGCCTCCGTGCATAAGGTCCGATATTCGTCCTTTGGTCGCAATATCAATAAAGTCGACCAAAAGCATCATGACAAACACAAAGAAGCTGATGATTAAAGCCTGTTTGAATATAGACAGTAGTTCCATGTGTAATGTAACCTTACTTGAGTTTATAAGGATTAACAGTCAACACAGGGACGCTTGATTTCTTCACCACATTTTCGGCCACACTCCCAAAGATGACATGATCCAGTCCTTTGCGGCCATGTGTTCCCATAATTACCAGGTCTATGTCTTCGGATGCAATGGCCTTTAAGATCTCTTGGGCCGGGTCTCCGGAAACAATTATTCTTTGAAAGTTGGGGCAGCTTTGCAGCTGCTCTTTACAAATTTTGTCCATGGCCTGCTCGGCCCAAGCCGATGCTTCTTTTTGACATGATTCTAAATTGGTATGGGGTACATTAATTCCGAGCACCCACTTAGCAAGGTCCTCTACGACATGGATGAGGTATATCATACTATTATATTTGTCCGAAACGGATAGAACATAAGGTAAAATCTTGGCCGAATTTTCTGTAAAATCAACAGGGAAAAGAATTTTATTTATTTCCAGCATAGCCTTTAACCTCCTTTCCTTCATCTTTTTCTGTCTTGATAATTTCTGAAAAATTCATTTCATCCTCCTTTTTATGAATAATAATAGGGAAAAGGTGCTTACATTGATTCCTCATGCGGAATTTCACCGGCTTTTTTTAGCGCAAACCTTGTAAAAATCGGTCCAATGATCTCGAAGAAAAAGCTGGTCGCAGTTATGGTTGTAAGCCCTATTGTTAGATCTTTGGGGAACGCCCCCTTTTGTCCAATTCCGGCGTCAGGCTCAAATTTTAATCCTCAAAATACGCAATGTATTCCTTCGGTTAATCCACCTCAGGCGGATCGCCTTCCTTGAACTTGGAAAAACTGTCTAGTTTTCGTTTGGGCACTAGTTATCAGGCAGAAAGAACAAGATTCCCGAAATTTCTATTAACGGGTTGTAGTAGTATTGATTCTAATTTTTCATGCATCGCTTTATGTGCATCCAGTTCTAAAAAAGCCTCCCATGACGCTTTATCGTGCCAAAAGGTTTCATGCCAGAAGTGGCCCGGAGCATTTTCCACCTCAATCAAGTACGAATTGAAAAGGCCGTGTTGCCTTAGCAGCTCGTCATAACTTTTCATCAACCCAATAAATTTATCATACGCTTCATTATTTATAACCAATTTGCCTCTGTGTACAAACATAATTTGCCTCCTTTATAAAAAAATTCGAGTGTGATTAATAATTTTTCCCAACCTTCCTTAGTTTTCAAAATTTACGGCCTGCGCTGCGAGAAGCGCTTTGAACCGATCCAAAGTTACTGGATAAGGTATAATCGGAATTCCCATCCAGTCCGAGTATTCCAGTAACTCTTCCGGATGTTCGGCCATATATTCATCCATAAAGCCGACGGCGTCCAGAACGATTGCCCCGCCCGTATGCCTTGGAAAGTTTTCATTGGCAAGCCCCTGGTCCCATCCTTTGAACACCTGCGCCTGATATTTTATCCAGCCCGGCGTCATCCACCATACCGGCTCCCCGCCGGCAATCGCACTTGCAATTTTTTCGCGCTGGTCTTCGCTTGCAATCATGTCCATACAATGGGTCGCCTGCACCCGTAAAATACCGGGGCCCTGTTCTTCAAGGATCTGTTGCATCGTTCGGGTGGGCTCATCAGCATTGACATAACAGAACTTGCCTCCGTATACGACGAGAACCTTGCCCGTTTTTTCCCTGGCCTTGTGTATGCGTGCAATAAGCTGGCGTTCCAGTTCGCGAATGTCCTGGTGAAGACCCGGCGAAGTAAAAAAAAGATGACGGGTGTCCAAAAAGCCTTCCTTCTTTAGATGGTTTAACTCAAGGCTTAAAGTACCACAGGCAACAATGGCAATATCTTCAAAAGAAATGGTTTGCATTCATAGCCTTCCTGTTTTAAGTCAACGCATTTTCAATTACCTCGGAAAGGGCTTCAACCGGTTGTATACCGATAAACCGTTTGACCTCCTGCCCTTGTCTAAAAATGATCAAAGTTGGAATGCTCATGATATCCAGATGCATTGCCAGTTGCTGATTTTCATCCACATTCAATTCAAACACCTGAGCCTTTCCAATAAAATTTTCAGTTAGTTGTTTGAGTACCGGTTCCATGACACGGCACGGCGCGCACCAGGGGGCGTTAAAGTCAACTAGCGTGACCCCTGACTTGATTTTGTTTTCAAACTGTTTTAAGTCCAGTGCTTCTTTTGATTCCATCCTCACCGACGCTCCTTTTGCTTTGTGACAGGGCAGCGGCTAAGATCCCGCTGCCCATAGTCCCTTATTCACCACACAGATCCCGGGAAAACCGGTTTAGCCGCCAAAGTTACCAGCTCCAAGCACCTGCATGGCATCCTCAGCCTTTACACGAAGATCTGACATACTGTGGTCGAACTTTTCCCTATCTGTTTTGATATCGTCGATACCGGTTTCAGGGGTGCAACTTTCACGGATCTGATCGATTCTCTCGTCCATCTCTGCAACAAGGATGTGCGGGTCTTCTATATTTCCATGAATTTTTTCTTTTTCACCAGCAGACAACGTGTCCATTTTACGGACAATGTCATAAACAAT
>JAFDFH010000128.1 GCA_019309945.1 Deltaproteobacteria bacterium | reverse complement strand
AAATTGAGCGCCGGTACGTGCGTGGTTTTCCATGGTTTTAAAACTTCTCGTCTTGGTAATATCATGCAAAAGCGCCGATGCCTGAACCAGTTCGCGGTTTAAGTTTTTTCCGATCGCATTGAGATGCGATACCAGCAGAAGGGCCACCCGACATACCTGAAGAGAGTGGATCACGATGTGCTCCATCATCTCCATCTCATAGATGAGCTGATAACACTTTATTTTCGCAGGAAGCTTCATCCGTCATCTTTATAACATTAGTAAAATTCTTTAACTATAGCTCACTTCACACTTTTTGAATTTTTTTCTGTACCAGCGTTTGCAATCACGATCCTTTCCTTTGGCTCAGCGAACACCTCTCCAATAATGGCTGCATGATTTATTCCACTCGCTTTTAATTCTTCAAGCAGCTCATCGGCGCTTTTTGGGTCCACACACATGAGCAGTCCTCCAGAGGTCTGTGGGTCAAACAGAATATCCTGCATCGAACGATTCACGGAAGGCGATATGTCCACCATGGATTCCCTGAACTCTCGATTTTTATATGCACCGCCTGGTACCAAACCCATCGCGGCATACTCAAAAGCTTCGGAGATGACAGGAATTTTATCTGCATGGACGCCAAACCCCAGTCCGCTATCCATGACCATCTCGGACAGATGCCCGATGAGGCCGAAACCGGTGATATCCGTGCAGGCGTGAACGGGATATTTTTTCATAATTGCGGCAGCTTCCCGGTTGAGTGTGGCCATCAGGCGCGTAACGGTTTTTACAATTTCAGCAGATGCCAGACCACTCTTGATGGCCGTATTGATGATGCCGGTCCCCAATGGTTTGGTGAGTATTAATCGATCACCGGGTTTGAAATTTTTCTTTGTCAGAACATGATCCGGATGAACAAAACCGGTGACGGACAAACCATATTTCAGTTCATTGTCTTCCACGCTATGTCCACCCATTAAAACGACATCCGCCTCCCTCATTTTGTCCAACCCACCCTGAAGGATCTGTCTGAGAACAGACATGTCCATTTGTTTAACAGGAAAGGCGACCAGGTTCATGGCCGTTTTCGGGATACCGCCCATGGCATAAACATCACTGAAAGCATTTGCTGCCGCTATCTGTCCAAACCAGTAAGGGTCATCAACAATGGGGGTAAAAAAATCCACGGTCTGAATAATCGCAAGATTCTCGGTTATCTTATATACGCCGGCGTCATCTTTTCTATCCAGCCCCACGATGACATTCGCATCCGTGGGAAATTCAAGGCCACATAGTGCTTTGTCCAGGTCCCCTGGAGGTAGTTTAGAAGCTCAGCCCGCGCCCGCAACTGTCTCCGTAAGGCGAAGGGGTTTTTGCTCTGACATGCATTACTCCTTAAGATCTAAGATTTTCTAAAAGAATCGTAAAAAGCCTTTTTAGGGCTGATCCATCGTAGAATTGCAAGGTATTCCCTGCTAATGATACCCGCGCCGGATCATATCAATAGAGAATATATTAAATATCGGTCAGTTGGATAAAATATAGGTATTATTTCGATTTGTCAATTTGGTTATTTCAATAGTTTAAATGACATGCATAGAAAATATCTATTTTTATTCCTCAGCCTTACGAGACCTTTAAAAAATACTCATTTTTGTTCAAGTTCAAGGAAGGCGTTCGGCCTGATGTGGATTAACCACAGGGATACGTTGAATATTTTGAGTATTAAAATTTGAGCCGGACACCGAAATTGGGCAAAAAGACGCGTTTTGCAAAGGTTTCCTTACCTGTGAAACGGGCCTTATGGGAAAAGGGTAGAGGGTGCGCTATTAGATCGGTTGGCAGGTTTGACCTGAATTTTCCCGTCGGCCTTATGTCCGCTGAAACCGGGCCATGAAGACATTTCTGACATCCATCACGATCAAATAAAGTGCTGGAACATATAAAAGCGTTAGAATGGTGGCGGCAAGGAGTCCAAAGCTTATGCTGACGGCCATGGGAATGAGAAACTGCGCTTGAAAACTCCGTTCAAGCAAAAGCGGAAAAAGCCCGGCAATCGTTGTTATGGAAGTCAGCAATACCGGACGAAATCGGGCTTTTCCGGATTCCACCACCGCCGCTGTTACTTCACCACCTTCGCGAAGGGCGCGGTTAATAAAATCAATAAGAATGAGGGAATCATTTACGACGATACCCGACAGGGCAACAAATCCAAAAATGCTGATCATGGTGATTTGCATCCCCATGATCAGATGTCCTGCAATCGCTCCGATCAGGCCGAAAGGGATCGCCATCATGATGATCACCGGTTGAATGTATGAGCGAAACTGACTGGCAAGTAAAAGGAATATAACCATCAGCGCCAGAACAAATCCTTTTTTTAAGCTATCCAGCGATTCTCTGGTTCTTTTTTCCTGGCCTTCCAGATCATATTCTAATCCCGGGTACCGTTCCATGAGGTTTGGAAGGAAGTTTGCCTTCAGATCGGCCACGATCGAGCCGGCATTCGCAATAGCTTCCTCAATATCGGAACTCACCGTTATGACCCGTTTCCTGTCAACCCTGGAAATAACGGAATAGGCTCTTCCGTGTGTTATATCAGCAACCGCCTCGATCGGGATTTCCTGACCGTCACCTGTCCGAATACGCATTTCCTCGATTCCTGAAATGCTGCGCCGATCATTTTCGGCATACCTGACCAGAACTTTGATATCATCTCGACCCCTTTGGATTCGCGCTGCCTCTTCACCGTAAAAGGCTTGGCGAAGCTGTCTGGCGATATCGCTCATCGTTATGCCGATCGAACGGGCACCTGCTTTAACCCGGACCCGTTTTTCCTGCTTACCGGGCCTGAAATCATCCATAATATCAATTGTCCCGGGATATGTTTCAATTTCAGCTTTTAACTCGTTGGCCGCCTTTCGAAGTTGATTAAAATCATTGCCGGCAAACTCAATTTCAATTGCATTCCCCGCCGGTCCGCCTTCCAGGGTCGAAAAGATCAGTGTGTCTACTCCTGGTATTTCTCCAACAAGACCGCGCCACTTATTCAGCACTTCATTTACAGAAAGTTTTCGACGCTTTCCCGAAGAAACCAGTTCGACCCAAACCTGGCCGCAGTGTCCGCCTTTGTCTCCCGACTTCCAATCCCTTCTGGGGATGACACCGACCAGTGAAAACGTATGGGTAACCAGATCTCCGTCTTTATCCAGCGAATCATTAAAAAAAGGGTTTAATTCAAAAGCCTTGTTTTCTATATTTTCGATAGTTTTATCCGTTAATTCAAACGGAGTACCAAGAGGATAGCTGATCTCAGCAATGATCCAGTCGCTTTCCCCTTTTGGCATGAACACGAATGGCACGTATCCGCCTTTTACGATACCCAGGCTTATGATCAAAACCCCCAGACCGATGGAAAATGTAAAATACCTGTTTTTAACAACATATTCTATGGCCGGCGAATATAAACGCTCAATCACAAAGGTAAGCCCTTTTTCTATCTTCACTCTGATACGATCGTGCCAGAAATTTACGCCCCCTGCTTTCCTCCTTTCCCGGTTAAGCGCACGATCCAGGTGAGCTGGAAGAATGATGAGGGCTTCGCCCAGCGAAACCACCAGGATCGCGATAACCGCCTGGGGCATTACGGCTATAAATTTGCCCATTATTCCGGCAATAAACATCAAGGGTGTAAAAGCGACCACGGTTGTTGTAACTGCCATAACGACCGGACCGCCCACTTCTTTTAATCCGTCAACTACAGCAATTGATGAGGGTTTGCCTCTGGCGAAATGGGTATATATATTTTCCCCAACGATAATCGCATCATCGACAAGTATTCCGAGGGTCATGATAAAAGCAAACAGCGAAATCATGTTGATCGTCGCGCCAAGATACTCCAGAACCATGAAGGCGCCCAGAAAGGATATGGGAATCCCGATGGATACCCAAAAGGCCAAACGAAGATTTAAGAATAATGCCAGGACAATAAAAACGAGAACGATTCCCTGGGAACCATTACGAAGCAGAAGGTTGATTCTATCTCTCACCATTATTGAAAGATCAAACCAGGTGGCAATGCCTACGGCTTTCGGCATTTTGTCTTTTTGACGTTCAACATAATCTCGAACAACGCTGGAGATTTCGATGAGATCTTCCTGGTTTGTCCGGTTTACCTGGACAAGGGCGGCGGGCTTCCCGTTGAACCTTGTCTTTATGTCCGTATCTTCAAATCCATCAGTGACCGTTGCCACCTGTCCGAGCTGCACAACCGTTCCGTCGTTCAAGGTAATCAGGGGAAGATCTTCAAATTCCCGGCCGGTGTACAGCTGCCCCTTTGACCGGACCAAAATCTCACCCTGGGAAGTTTTAATTGCCCCCCCGGGAAGATCGATGCTCCCGGTTTTAATAGCCCTTACGACATGATCAAACGAAATGCCGTATTGCCGGAGGTTTTTTTCAGAAACCTCAACTGAAATTTCATAACTTCTCACACCGACCAATTCGGCCAGTGAGATGGCTTCGGTAGCAATTAAATCGTCCCTGACCCTTTCCGCCACCTTATGGAGCAGTTTCTCAGAAACATCGCCATAGAGCGCCACTGTGATGGCCGGATTACGATTGATGATTTCGGTAATAATCGGGTCTTCCGCTTCGTCGGGAAACGTATCGATCAGATCCACTTCACTTTTAATATCATCGAGCACACCTTGTACATCCGCATTTGTATCAAGCTCGACCGTAACCGACCCGCTGCCTTCATAAGCATTTGATGATGTCCGGGATATTCCCTCAATGCCCTTTATCTTCTCCTCAATTTTTATACAAATCCCCTCCTCTACCTCTTCCGGGCTTGCTCCTGGATAGATGACGGTTACATTGATCATGTCAAGGGCATACTGAGGAAACATCTCCCGGCGCATCCCCAGAACGGTCAGCAGACCGGCCACAATAACAAATATCATGACAAGGTTCACCGTAACCCGGTTATTTATGGACCATTTACCTAATGTCTTCATATTTCTGAGGTCAGAGGTCAGAGGTCTGAGGTCAGAGGTCTGAGGTCAGACGGTCGTGTTTCCCAGTTATTCATAAGTTTATACAACATTGCATTCACTGCATCGTAGCTGTCATCCAGATTTCGATGCAACTCTATACTGATATATTTACATACCAAAGCAAAATCTAACCATCCTCTTGTTTCTTCTGATGATCCCAAAGAATCATTTAAATGTCTTATAAATACATTTTTATACTTCCGCTTGGCAAATCCTTCACGAATATTAATTGCAGCAGATCTCGAAGACCTTCTCATCTGATCGATTAATGAATATAGCTCCTCTTGTGGAAAGGTTTTTGTAATTTCAAATACTTCCCTTGCCAGTTCAAAAGCCAAATTGTATACTTTCAGGTCTTTTACAGTCTTAATTCCCATTTACTACCCTTCATCCTTCTATCCGCCTTCAACCTTCAGTCCTCCGCCCCCTGTCATCTGTCCTCTGACCTCTGACCTCTGACCCCTGTCATCAGTCCCCTAGCCCTGTCATCTGTTCTCCGAATTCAGTCTCACCAACATCCCTTCGGTTGCCATGGACAGGGGTGTTTTTATTAAAAGCTCTCCGTCCGACAAGCCTTTTGTTACATAGACAGAATTTTTGAAACGTCGAAGAACCTGAACCGGCCGTATATTTAAGCGATCATCCCTAACGATATAAACCACGTCCCCGGGATGAACCATGTGTCGGGGAAGCAGAAAAACCTGTTGGATGGCGATTCCTTTTATCTGAACGGTCACAAACATGCCCGGTCTTAAAAATTGATCAGCCCGTGTTTCCCCGACGGCTGAATATTCATCGACTTCCACCACCACCGGAAGGGTTCGCGTCTTTTCATCCATCTGTGCTTTTATTCTGGAAACGCGTCCATCCCAGATTTTGGAGCCAGCAGTGGTGTCTACAAATATTTTTGCCTCAGGGAATGAATCTTTTCCCGAAATCGGCGGAAGCCATTGCAAATCCTTCATAGGTATGCGCGCCTCAATATCAAAGGCGCCTTTACTATAAATCCGCCCCAGATATTGACCGGCATTAGCATGCTGGCCCTTTTCAACCACCTCCTCAAGGACCCATCCATCGAAAGGTGCCACAATACCCGTCTTTTCTAGATCAAGTTCGGCTTGACGAAGCAGAACTTTTGCCATATCACGCTGGGCCTCGTATTGGTTTCTCAAGGGGCCGGTTAATGCGATCTGATTGTCTATTCCCTGGAGACGTTCACGACTGGAAAGATATTTTTGATCGGCTTTGTCAAGAGTCGTTTGGGCAACGACATTATTTTCAGAAAGTTTTTTTAACCTGAAAAACTCCGTCCGGGCAAGTGCTACATCTGACTGTATAATCTTACGACTGTTCCCAAGGTTTATGACTTCCTGCTGCAAACGTTTCAGCTCGGCTTCGGTTTGGTTTATCTGAACCTTGCGCCTATCGACTTCCAGTTGATAGGTGCGGGGATCGATCTTTATTAGGGTTGTCCCTTTTTCAATAAAACCCCCTTCCAAAAAAGATGGATGCATATCAACGATCAGTCCCCTTACTTCAGCAACCAATTTCAATACTTCCCGTGGCTGGACGGTTCCATAGGTTTCAATAATCATGTTTAGCTTTTGAGCCTTGGCAGGCAAAACCTCAACGAGCATTCCGGTTTCAGCCATCTCCTGTCGCTCAGCCTTCGGCCGCATCGTAATCAGCAAACCCGCAATTGTGACAGCTAAAGCAAGAACAATAATTACCCGTAAAGCCTTGAATGAAACACCCCTTTTCATTCTCTAAAACCCCATCATTATAATTTGCTTGTAATATATCAAGCTTCCATACAAAAAACGATACCCCTTACACCCTATCTAGTGCCCATCCAGAAACGGTCTTTCTGCCCGATCTCGATCTCTGCGTTATGCTCAAAATTTTATCCTCGGAATATCAACTATATACCTGCGGTAAAATTTTTCGCAGGCCTTGATCTCGAACAAAAATCCTCGTTTCTGGACGGACACTATCTAAGCGATGCAACTTGAACATATCTTTAAGTTTCACCACAGCAGCACACGGATTTTCAGTAACTTCTCAAAAACTTATGGTTAAACCTACCAGCGGAGTCATCCGGTATTTTTTTTCAAAGCGGGCAACTGTTTGAAGCCGTTTAGGGCGGCTTACAGTGACCCGAACAGCATCAATTGTTGATTGTAGCCTGTTTGTGCTAAGCGACACACTCATTTTAGATCCCATGCGC
>JAFDFH010000502.1 GCA_019309945.1 Deltaproteobacteria bacterium | reverse complement strand
CCCATAAACGAGCAGGCCGGCCTTTGAATCAAAGAGTATCGACCTCCGAATACTATCCGACTTAAAATCATAATGGCTTATCCGTCTCAGACTCGCTTCAATACCTCCTATTACTATTGGGGTGCTGCTACCCTTGAAGTGCCGCTTGATAAGATTTGTGTAAACGATAACTGCCCTGTCCGGTCTCCGGTTGTTGATTCCTCCGGGTGTATAGTCGTCCAATTTCCTTCGTTTTCCTGTGGCCGTATAGTTGGCGACCATGGAATCAACGGACCCGGCGGTAACTCCCCAGAAAAGCCTCGGCGAACCGAGACGTGTTATGTCTTTTCCTGATATAATATCCGGCTGGGCGATTATTCCGACCCTGAATCCAACGTCTGAAAGAACCCGGCCTATTACAGCCGTACCCATGTAGGGAGAATCAATATAACTGTCACCTGAGACAATTATTATATCCGGCTGATCCCATCCGAGATTTCGCAGTTCGCTTTTTGTAGTTGGTAAAAATGGCATAATAATCAGTAGAGAGTGGTGGCATCCTTCATTTACCAGCTTACACTTTTTTTGAAAATATCTCTGTTTTTCGTCTGATTCAGGATGCCGAAACTTGAAATTAGAAATTGGAAATTTGGTAACACATTTACATTCCTCTGTTTTTCAGGATTTCAATTTTCAAATTTCACTACCAAAATACAAAACCAATCCCGCGTGTCGCGGGACTAACTACTTTTGATTTGTAATGAAGGATGCCAGAGTGGGCCTTAATTCTTCAAACTTGAGCCCAGGGCAGGGTTTTTCACTTTTTTTCCCGCAGCCGGATGCCGTCTTTTTCAAGGGTAATCAGCCTTTTCTTGTACAGGCTGCCGATGGCCTTCTTGAATATTTTTTTGCTGACGCCGAAAATGTCGGCGATTGCTTTTGGCTGGCTTTTATCGGTGACCGCGATAAATCCGCCCTGCTGCTGTAATTCGTCCATAATTTTTCGGGACATGGCATCGATGGCTTTGTAGCCGGGCTTTTGCAGGCAGAGGTC
Source organism: Deltaproteobacteria bacterium (assembly GCA_019309945.1). Lineage (GTDB taxonomy): Bacteria > Desulfobacterota > Desulfobacteria > Desulfobacterales > JAFDFH01 > JAFDFH01. The sequence goes on along the minus strand of JAFDFH010000502.1, from coordinate 1,344 downwards.
AATCTTTTTGTCGTCACGCACTTTTTTGATAAACCCGCCAATTTCCTGGCCGATTTTAAGCGGCTGAAACACTTCGTTTTCATACAGGATGCCCTTGTGGGTGCCGTTGATGACGGCTATAAATCCCATTTTTTTTCGAGCGGAGATGAGCAGCTCCACCTTCTGGCCCTCATGAAAATCCGTCTGCTTCTCTTTCGTCCGGCCTTTTTTATGCTCAATTATTACCATTGTATAGCTTACCGGTCCTCCATTGAAATGGTCGGGTCTTTTTCAGTTTCATCGGTTTCGACCGCCTTGTTTTCCAGTTTGCGTTTTCTTTTTTCCTCTTTCTTTTTTTTCTTGGCCAATTCTTTCTGACGTTTTTTGAACTGGTAATTAGGTTTTGCCATGTCGTTTCCTTTCTGGTTGGTTGCCGGATCGATAAGATCGCTGAAAACAGGGAAAAGAATCTCAGCCGGCATAATTAATGGGTTCACATACGGATGATCTTAACCGTCTTGATATCATCTATAATTTGGTAGACAATTCGATGCTGGATATTAATCCTTCTGGAATAAGCGCCGGATAGATCGCCAACCAATCTCTCGTATGGGGGCGATGTGCGATAGGGATTTTCTCTGAGAATGTCGAGGAGTCGCTCGGCTTGTAACTTTAAACCAGAATGCGAGGGTCTCTTGGCGTCTTTAGTAGCTTGTTTTGTGTAAACCAGATCCCAACTCACCAATCAAGCTCCCCTCCACACTCTTTCACGGGAGTTTTCAAACCCTCGCGAATGGATTCCCTCATTTCCGGTATAGATGCCAGGTATAATGTTTCTTGGATTGCTCTCCAGTCTTCTTCAGAGACGAGGACAGCCGAGTTTCGTTTCCCAACAATTTGGATTGGATCATGGGTCTCCGCAACATCATCGACAAGGGTATAGAGCCGCTTCCTTGCTTCGGTTGCTGTAAGGGTAGGCATTGTTGTTTATCTCCATATTTTTAAGCGTACGTTATATCGTACGATTAAAAATGAGGTGTGTCAAGTTATTAATCGGCGAATCCAGAAACCCCGTATTTAGCGCAATTTGCATTGTAAACCTTCCCCTTGTGCTGCTTTGATATTGCATTTTAAGGTACATATGGTAAACTGTTAACAGCGCAATTAACTGTTTTTATGTAAATTTACCGGAGGTAAATCATATGTCAAAATCAAGAGATGCTAAAAAAAGCGATAAGAAAAAGCCCCAGAAAACCGCTAAAGAGAAGAAACAGGCAAAGCGAGAAAAGAAGAATAAATAATTTACAATTAGAATCACTCTTGTCTGTGAATTCACCGAGGTCGCGGTTATGCCTAACTTGAGGG
>JAFDFH010000501.1 GCA_019309945.1 Deltaproteobacteria bacterium | reverse complement strand
ACTCCTGGAAGATATCGGAATTACAGCAAACAAAAATTCAATACCCTTTGACAAGCAAAATTCGTTTGTTACCAGCGGAATTCGTCAGGGAACGCCGGCCCTGACCACAAGAGGGATGACGGCGACGGAGATGGAAATGATCGCAACGCTTATTGCCGAAATTATCATGCACCCCGGGGACAAACAGGTCGCCCAAAATGCAAAGGAAAACGTGCAAGCGCTTTGCGAGGCCTTTCCGTTGTATCAAAACATAGACAAAGGAGATATCGGTTAATATGCCGGATCGTGGTGATCGTCCTTCCTGGGACAGATATTTTATGGATATTACGGAACTGGTGGCAAGGCGTTCAACCTGCATCCGGCGCTCGGTGGGCGCTATCATCGTGAAGAACAAGCGAATCCTCACCACCGGTTATAACGGGGCGCCCTCTCATGTCAGGCACTGCATCGAAGTCGGGTGCCTGCGCGAGAAAATGAATGTGGCTTCCGGTGAAAGACACGAGTTGTGCCGGGGAATCCATGCCGAGCAGAATGCCATTATCCAGGCGGCCTTTCATGGCGTTTCCATCGAAGGCGCTGTTCTTTTCTGCACCAACCTTCCCTGCTCCATTTGTGCCAAAATGATTATCAATGCCGGAATAAGAAAAATTTATTATGCATCCGGTTATGCCGATACGCTATCAAAAGAGATGTTAAATGAAGCAGCTGTTGAAATAATCAAACTTGATTCAAAAAGGCAGGAGGAAAACTCATGAAGTGTCCATTTTGCACCGAGGTTGACAATAAAGTGATCGACTCCCGATTGAGCAAGGATGGAAACGTTATCCGCCGGCGTCGGGAATGTCTTGTATGCAGCAGGCGATTTACGACCTATGAGCATATCGAGGAAATTCCGATTATGATTGTCAAAAAGGACGGACGGCGTGAAGTTTTTAATCGTGAGAAAGTCTACACGGGGCTGAAAAAGGCCTGTGAAAAACGAGATATCAGTATTAACGTGATAGAGGATTTTATTGATAATCTTGAACGCGATCTTAAAGAAACGGGTGAAAAAGAGATACCCGCACATAAACTTGGCGAAAAAATCATGGAAAAACTCCATGAACTGGACGATGTGGCCTATGTTCGATTTGCATCCGTTTACAGGGAATTCAAGGATGTAAATGATTTTGTCTCCGAACTGAAAAGCCTTTTAAGCAATGAGAAATCCTCGTAAGTATCAACTGCCGGGATTCATATGAATGACAGAGATTTCATGCAGCAAGCCCTGGATCTGGCGCGGAAGGGTGAGGGATATACATCACCGAATCCGATGGTGGGCGCTGTTATTGTGAAAGACGGAAAAGTCGTGGGGAAAGGCTATCATCAGAGCGTCGGCGGCGCGCATGCCGAGGTCAATGCCATTGATGATGCCGGTGATTTTGCAAACGATGCGTCCCTTTATGTAACTCTGGAACCGTGCAACCACCACGGCCGAACACCGCCTTGCACCGAAAAGATTGTTGCAGCCGGCATCAAAAAGGTTGTTGTTGCCATGCAAGATCCCAACCCGGATGTTAAAGGCGGCGGCAGCGATTATCTGCGGCAGCAGGGTATTGAAGTCATAACGGGCGTTTGCGAACAGGAAGCCCAAAAATTAAATGAAAATTTTACCAAATACGCCCGGACCAAACGACCGTTTGTTATTGTCAAATGTGCGGCAACGCTGGATGGTCAGATTGCGACAAAAACCGGAGATTCAAAATGGGTAACCGGCCCGGAAGCAAGAAAGTATGTCCACAGGGTCCGGCATGCGGTGGATGCGATCATGGTGGGGGTTGAGACGGTAAAAAAGGATAATCCCCGCCTGACAACCCGACTGGATGGCCGCAAGGGGGCGGACCCCGTCCGGATTGTTCTGGATACGCGCCTTTCAATACCGGAAGGGGCAATGCTGTTGCGGCTTGATTCCGAATCTGATACAATTTTAATTACCGGAAAATCTGTTTCAAGAGATCGGAAGGACCGGATCGAAAGAAACGGTGTCCGGGTTGTTGAAACCGCCACAAAAAACGGACGAATCGATCTATTGCTTCTAATGGATTGGCTGGGTGATCAAGGTATTACCAGCCTGCTTATCGAGGGGGGTAGCCGGGTTATTGCTTCGGCATTTCGTTCGGGAATTGTCGACAAGATATTATTTTTCTATGCGCCCAAGATATTGGGGGGCAATGATGGCTTTCCCATCTGCAGCGGGCCGGGACCGGAGCGTATGAAAGCGAGTCTTTTGGTTAAAAATATGAGTTTGCTGCGCTTTGATGAAGATATCATGATCGAAGGATACATTGCGAATTGATAATTTATGACTATAATAGTGGTGGTTGCAGTTGAATAAGGTT
>JAFDFH010000127.1 GCA_019309945.1 Deltaproteobacteria bacterium | reverse complement strand
GCCGCCTTTCAGGTTCAGAGCAAGCTGCTCGAAAATTTTCTGGAGATGGCACGCTGTTCATCCGAAGAAGAAATGCTGAAAGCCGAGTTACAGAAAACCCTGGAGATTACGACTGATTTGACCGGGGCTGAAAAAAGCAGCATTTTCTTACTTGATAGCAATGGTGTGGTCACAGACAGTATTTTAGCCCGGGGAGATGTATCTTCGAAGCAACGATCTCAATTGATCGGCACCGTTTTAAACAAAGGTCTTGCCGGCTGGGTTTGCCGTCATTGCAAAATAGGCTTAATTACCGATACAGAGCAAGATGACCGCTGGGTCACATTTCCAGATCAGCCCTATAGGGTTCGCTCATCGCTAGCAATTCCTATCATCCGGGGAAAAGATTTGGTGGGCATTCTTACGCTGCTGCACTCTCAGCCGGATCACTTTAGCCCTGAATCGGCAAATCTAATGGAAAGGGTTGCCGACCAGATAGCCCTGTGCATTGAAAATGCCAAACTGTACGTGAAATTAGACGAATCTTATCATTCATTGGAAAAGGCCAAGCAAAAAATTGAAGCCTATTCAAATGCCCTGGACGAAGAACTTGAAAAAGGCCGACAAATTCAAAGAGATTTTCTTCCTTCTGAAATTCCCCGGCTCCCCGGCTGGGAAATCTCAGCTTGTTTTTACCCTGCCAAACAGGTAGCGGGGGATTTCTATGACGCTTTTGTTCTACCCGGTGGTTATCTGGGACTATCCATTGGAGACGTCTGTGACAAAGGCTTAGGGGCTGCGCTTTTTATGGCCCTATTCCGGAGCTTAATCCGGGTTTTCGCAAAACAATGTTCTTTACATAAAACCTCGCTTCCCGGCATCCGCAAGGATGTTCTGGACGTTGCTGCCGTAGAGCAGGTTAATGCCCTCCGGGCAATTTCCTTCACAAATGGTTACATTTCCCAGGAACACACTGAAATGTGCATGTTTGCAACAATGTTCTTTGGCGTACTCGACCCGGAGACGGGCCTCCTTGCATACGTTAACGCCGGACATGAACCTCCCCTAACTATCAACGCCAAGGGCATCAAGCAGCATCTGTATCCAACAGGTCCCGCAGTTGGAATTTTGCCTGATGCTTCATTTGATATTCATCTCTATCAATTTGAACCGGATGATATTTTGTTTTGTTTTACGGACGGGGTTACCGAAGCCCGTTCACCGGATGGTGAATTATTTGCCAGGGAACGTTTATTTAAGCTTATCGAACAGCTTAAATTCTCACCAGTATCGATGATGGATCGTGTCAAACTGAATTTATTTGAACATATTGATCATGCACCCCAGAGTGACGACATTACGATGCTGGCTGTCCATAAATCTCCTTAAAATGATTCACCGCAGCACTTCGAAAACGCACAGAACATATCCGGTTTATCCGAATTGGGAGAATGCGTCATGGTTCTAAAACATCAACAGACAGATGTCATCGTCGTGGGTTCGGGTCCGGGTGGAGCAACCGTCGCCAAGGAATTATCTAAAAAAAACAAACAGGTGCTTATCCTGGAATGGGGAAATAACGCTCCTTTAACCGGAAGCCTGTGGCAAGGTCTTAAAACCCTTTTATGGCCGGGCAAAAGTTTACTGTTTACCCCTCAACTGCTCGGCATGGTGAGAGGTATTACCACCGGTGGAAGTACGGTCCATTATTATGCAACCTGTTTCCCGGTCCCTCTTGAAATGCTCAAATCTCATGGAATAGACATTGCCGCAGAGCTTGAAGAGATCCGCAAGGAACTCCCCATTGCCCCTCTAAAAGATGAAATGATTGGCCCCATGTCAAAACGAATCATGGAAAGCGCCCGGGATCTGGGTTACAACTGGCCACAGGTGGCAACCGGGATATCCATTTGGTCATTACGGCGATCCTCACCGGGTGAAATGGAGTGCACGCATGTACGTTGAGGAAGCCGTGGCCAACGGAGCGGTGCTGATAAACGGGGCCAAAGTTAAAAAAGTAATCACAGCAGGTAAGAACGCAATCGGGGTGGAATATAAAAAAAGGGGCAAGACCGTCAGCGCCTTTGCGCCCAAGATAGTTATCTCAGCCGGTGGAATCGGTAGTCCGGTTATACTTCGAGCAAGCGGCATTCAAGGGGCTGGATATAGTTTTTTCTTTGATCCTCTGATCGGCGTACGGGGTACGGTGAAGGATATTGATGTTCCTTCCAGTGACATTCCAATGTCTGCCGGTGTGCATTTGGAGGACGAAGGTTACATGATGACCGACATGGCACATCCGTTTTTTACAACTGCTTTTTTTGCCGCCGGGGTTATGAGGTTCGACAAGATGTTCTCGCGCCGAAATACCCTCCAGATCATGATAAAAGCCAAAGATAATCTAGGCGGTGAACTTACGGATAGAGGTGGAATTCGAAAAAATCTGGATAAACTTGATAAACAAAAGCTGCGGCGGGGATATGAACGTGCAAAGAAAATATTGCAGAATGCCGGTGGGAAGAATATTTTCAAAACCGGATATCTTGCGGCTCATCCCGGAGGTACCGTAAAAATTGGTGAACTGGTTGATTCGAATCTGAAAACCGAATATGAAAATTTATACGTCTGTGACTGCTCGGTTATTCCGGAAGCCTGGGGACTACCGCCAACCTTTACCATTCTTGGACTTGGGAAACGTCTTGCAAAACACCTTGGGGATACTTAGTGCTCTAATTCTCAAATTCGGCGACGTTATTTTATATCATAGCAATGGCCGATGAGCTAGAACCATAAAAGTGTAATGTAACCATTCACGGCTTGAAACTTGAAATTGGAAAGTAGAAATTGGGGATAGAAGAAACCAAATCATGGTTGCGAAAACTCATCAGAAGAAAAGTTTTAACTGAGTCAAACACGGCAGAATACAAAGCAATAGTTGAAAAACTGGGCCCCCAATTGAATGCGTTCATCAACAGTACAAAAGCATGAAGGCCAAATTTCCAATTTCTCTTTTCTAATTTCAACGTTCCGTGAACGGTTACACTGTAATATCAGCCCGTTCCAAGGGTCAACTTGAGCTGGATCTTCCGGGCTGGATTCTTTACTCCAGTTTATAATGGAGCATCAAGGCCTGATTAACCCGTGCCATGATTTCTTCGGGAAGCTGTCCGAGTCTTTTAATAAGACGGACCTTATCGACTGCCCGGGTCTGATTCAGCATGACTTTCGAACGGGTTTCCAAACCTCCGGCGCCGGAGGGGAGCTCCACTTCGAAAGAATAAACACGAGTAACATTAGAGGTAATTAAGGAGATAGAAACAATGGGGGAATAGGTATTGTTGATGTCGTTAGAAACTACGAGGGCAGGACGAGTTTTCCAGGTTTCATTCTCAAACGTTGGATAAAAATTGACCAGAAAAACTTCGCCACGTTTAATCGAGTCCATCTTTTATGACTCCTTCAAGCTCTTTGTTGATTCTCTGGATCTCAGTGGCTGCCTCCTGGTATTCGACCGCAAGCCTTTGATCCCTTTTTTCTTTGACCAATAGTTTGATTGCTTCGGTGATAAATTGGCTCCTTTTTCTGGATTCTATTTCTTTAGACATCGCAACAAAGACTTCCTGGGGGAGACTGACATTGATACGAATCGATTTCATTGTGTTCTCCAAATGTGTTTTTAAGTGAATAATAATTTATAATATTTTATATGTCAACATTTTTGTGCTCTAAAAGTAGTATTATTCCAGCACATCATAAAATTAAGCTCTGAGTTTAACAGGAATTATGATATAATAAACTATACAGCAGATGGATTATGGTAACTACTCACGTAGTCAGGCCGAAGCTGTTTAGGCTGAAGCTTGCATGCCAGAGGCATGCAAGCTTCAGCCTAAACACCTGAGTAGTTACGAATTATGAAAAAAATTTGTTTTATTTTTGCACCATTTGTTTTATTTTCAATAATGATGAATTCGTAAAAAGTAACCCTAATGGCGTCGTAAAAAGTCCGATTTAGACGGTTTTGTAAAAAGTTCAAATTTAAGGCGTGCAAATTTTGTAATCATGAGGTGTACTTATCGTACGTTGAATGATTGCGAAATGCAGCACAACGCAGAAATTGGACTTTTTACGAAACCGTCAATAATGATTTTTACAAACGCACAATAGGAAGTGAGCCGGACTATGAAATTGACATCACAAAACTTTGTAAACCAGGGAGCAATCCCTAAGAAATACACATGCGATGGTGAGGACATATCCCCTGCATTAAAATGGACGGATGCCCCGGAAGAAACAAAGAGTTTTGCGTTGATTGTGGATGATCCTGACGCACCTGACCCGGCTGCTCCAAGAATGACATGGGTACATTGGGTTCTCTACAACATCCCCTCAACGGCGGATTCCTTGGCCGAAGGCATCCTTTCGAATGAGCTTCCTGAAGGAACTCTGGAAGGCTTGAATGATTGGAAGAAAACCGGCTACGGCGGACCCTGTCCGCCGATCGGCAAACACCGCTATTTTTATAAGCTTTACGCGCTGGATATTGTGCTCCCGGACATAGGTTTCCCATTGAAAGAAAAATTAGAAAAAGCGATGGAAGGACATGTGCTTTCCCAGGCAGAGTTGGTCGGATTGTATCAGCGTAAATAATTTTTGAGCAAGGAGACGGAGCTTATGAAAGATCTGGTTAAATGCATTGCGCAGGCATTGGTGGACAATCCGGAACAGGTAGAGGTTGCAGAAATAGTGGGTGACCGGATCACGGTATTAGAACTGAAAGTGGCCAAGGAGGATATCGGGAAGGTTATCGGGAAACAGGGTCGTACGGCTCGATCCATACGGACGATATTGGGTGCTGCGTCCGCCAAGTTAAAAAAACATACGATTCTCGAAATATTAGAATAAAGAATCCTGACCCAGAGGAATATGTTTTTTATGTTTAAATAACTACGGAAGGCTATGAGCCTTGTAGGTAACTTCTCAAAAACTTATGGTTAAACCTACCAGCGGAGTCATCCGGTATTTTTTTTTAAAGCGGGCAACTGTTTGAAGCCGTTTAGGGCGGCTTACAGTGATCCGAATAGCATAAATTGTTGATTGCAGCCTGTTTGTGCTAAGCAACACACTCATTTTAGATCCCGTGCGCGGGGCACTGTTAGGCGCCCTTAACGGCAAGTTTTGGCCGTATTGAAAAAAATTACCGGATGGCGCAGCGGGCTTTACGGAACATATTGAGAAGTTACCCTTGTAGGAGAATTTGCTCTATTCTTGGTAGATCCTCTGGCAGATCGACCTCAGGGGAATCATATTGCGTAACGATTACCTTGATTCGATAACCGTACTCAAGCGCTCTGAGCTGCTCCAGTTTTTCAATAACCTCAAGCTTGCCCTCAGGAAGTTTTTTGAATATCTCCAAAAAACCTCTTGTGTAGGCATATATACCCAGATGTTTATATATGTCAAAAGACAGATCAGAATCACGGCCATAGGGTATGGGTGATCGGGAAAAATAAAGGGCAAAGCCTCTATCGTCAAAGGTGACCTTAACATCCTTTGGATTCGTTACTTCATCTTCTCTTACAATCCTGAAAGCAAGTGTGCTCATCCCAATAGCCGGGTCCGAAAAAAAAGGTTTCACCAGCTCATCCAGACATCGTGGATTCAAAAGCGGCTGGTCCCCCTGGACATTGACAACAATATCATCAAAATCGAGACCCAAGTTTGCAGCTGCTTCCGCGACCCTGTCCGTACCGGTTCTGTTTTCGGGTGAGGTCATTATGGCCCTGGCGCCAAAGGCTTCGACCGCATCGAAAATACGCTGATCATCCGTGGCGATAACGGCCGCGGTTACACTTTCGGCCAGTTTTGCCCTTTCATAGACCATCTGTATCATGGGTTTGCCTGCAATAGGTGCAAGAGGCTTACCTTCAAATCGCGTCGAACCGTATCTCGAAGGGATAATGACGATGATCTCCATTTCCTTTTTTCCTTCCCCATCAAGAATTCATTGACCTGGCACTAGGTTTTGGTTTATCTATTTTGGTGCCTGAGCGAAAACTAATGAACATTTTTAACGAAGACTTCGGGTCTTCAAGGCCTTCTTTGTCCTTAACCCTGAACGTTGAACCCTGAACCTGTGAACGGTTACAAATATTTTTTACCATGGACATTCAATCGTTGAAGCATATTCTTCAGGACCTTGCTTCGAGTAGAATATCTGTTGAAGATGCCGCCAAAACCCTCCAGCGGATTTCATTCGAAGATATTGAATACGCACATATAGATCATCACCGATCCCTTCGCAAGGGATTTCCCGAAGTCATCTTCGGCGAGGGCAAGACCGCCGATCAGATTGTCGGTATCATGGAAAAAATGCTGCCCCAGGAAAATGTCGTCCTGGTTACGCGTATCGACCAGACGAAAGCGGATAAAGTCGTTTTTCGTTTTCCGGATGCTGTTTATCATAATGACGCCAGAATGATCGTCTGGCAAAAAACTGAGATTCCGAATCAGGGCAAGGGACTCATCCTCATCATTTCGGCCGGCACATCAGACATACCGGTTGCAAAAGAAGCCTATCTCACGGCCAAAGCAATGGGAAACGACGTAAAATCAGTTTTCGATGTCGGTGTGTCAGGAATTCACAGACTATTCAATTATAAAAAGTTGCTGGATCAGGCATCCGTTCTTATTGTGGTTGCGGGTATGGAAGGGGCGCTTCCCAGCGTGGTTGCGGGTATGGTGAGCCGCCCGGTAATCGCAGTTCCAACCAGTATCGGATACGGTGTCAGTCTGGGCGGCCTGACGGCCCTTTTTGCCATGTTGAACAGTTGCAGTTCGAATGTGGCCGTAGTAAACATCGATAACGGGTTCGGGGCCGGCTATATGGCGGCCATAATCAACAGGGTGTAGTTTCTTGGATCTTCTCCAATTTAGTTGGCGAAGAGGGTCCCAGGATTCCAGGGGTCAAGGATTCAAGGGTTTGTTTTCTAAAGACTTTATCAGTGCCTTTAGCATTCTTTCGCTTTCTGCTAGGTCTTTTTTTAGTGTACCCAATTCACTTTTTTCAATTAAATCTAAATCCCCTGCTAATAATATCTGCGTTTCCAGTTCACAAACAGAACCATAAGATATGTAAAGCATCTTTTGGGAATTTTGCTGTTATTCTATATATCTCTAAACAGAGTTCGTATGACTTTTGCCAGACTTTCAACTCTTTGTAATTCTTTAGCATTTTTATCCGCCTGTTCTGTGGCGGATCACTCGAATCCTTGAATCCTCGACCCCTTGTACCCTCTGGGACCACACCTGCTCAATTGGAGATAACCCGCTTATTTTGCCTTAATTAACTGCAACTAATCGAGAGATGATCCAGTTTCTTAAACCAGGAGTGTTACATGAACATTTTGTTCATTATCGCAACAGATGAGGGCGAAACCATTTACAACACAATGAACGGGCCAAGGATGCAGATAAAGTTTTAACGTTTTAGCCGCCATTTGAGACCTTTGAAAAATGTTCCATTTTGTTCAAGGCCAAGGAAGGCGAAAATTTTAACCACAGGAATACATTGAGTATTTTGAGGACTAAAATTTGAGCCTGACGCTGGAATTGGGCAAAAGGGAGCGTTTTTCAAGGGTCTCAATTACATGAGGGTGGGATTTGAGCCGCCACCGGCCTGTTTTAAATAATCCGAAAGGAGCCAACCCACGATCGCCAGGCACTCCATATCCAGATATTTTTCGGCAAATTTTTTGAAAAGGATGGAGCACTGGGCGGGAAATTCATCATCCGCATCATTGAAAAGAAATAAAACCGGAATTCTCGGTAATGCATCAAATACCCTTGCAAGATCATAGGAAAGATCCATATTGGGCGGGCGACTGCCCATTTGTTCGCACGCTTTTACAAGTTTATCAAGGTTACCTGAAAAATTTCCGGCAATTGCTTTTTCCGTTTGATTCGCAAAGGCACCCGCAAAAGGGGCCGCATCCTTGAAATCCCTGTAAGATACCCAGTCGCTCCCCCCTGGATTTTCCTGGGGACATAAAAGAATGTATTTACTCAGTACAACATTGATGGCATGTATCGGCCGGTTCCCGTGAAAATCCATAATTCCCTGGGAAGAAATTCGGTAGGATTTGCCGAAAAAAGGGATAACGATCCCGTTTGCATCGACCCGGCCTCCTAATTTTTCAGCGATTGTTTTAAAATCGACAACACTGATCCGGCTTAAATATTCCTGGTAAGTTTTTTCAAATACAGGTGATTTAATCGTTAACATTTGCCTTCGTAACTTCTCAAAAACTTATGGTTAAACATACCGGATGGCGCAGCGGGCCTCCCGGAACATATTGAGAAGTTGCTCGCCTTCAAAACAACACATTATAATTGTTCAAGATTTTTTCTGCCATCCTCCGATAAGGTGCAGGTGCAGATGGAAAATTTCCTGCCCCCCGCCCTTTTCCACGTTAAATAAAAGCTTATACCCGGATCTGTCAACCAACGCCTTTTTGGCCATGTCCTTTCCTATTATGAACATTTCGGATATAATTTCTTTGTCGCTTGCGGTAATATCATTAATACTCCGGATATGTCTTTTCGGTACAATGAGCAGGTGAACCGGCGCACATGGATTAATATCCCTGAATACCACGATATTTTCATCCTCATATAAAAATTTCTTAGGAACTTCTCCATTTGCGATCCGGCAAAAAATACAGTCGTTTTTCATAAAATCACGTTCTCTTTTTTATTATCAAAATTGAAGTAACTTCTCAAAAACTTATGGTTAAACCTACAGCGGAGTCATCCGGTAATTTTTTTCAAAGCGGGCAACTGTTTGAAGCCGTTTAAGCGTTCACGGGTTCAGAGGTTCAGAGGTTCAAGGTTCCATTCTCGTCCCCGGACTGAA
>JAFDFH010000500.1 GCA_019309945.1 Deltaproteobacteria bacterium | reverse complement strand
ATTTGCCAAGCAAGCGGTGGGCCTATTGGTTCAGGAAAAACAGATGGAATATTCCAGCGTGTATGAAAAAGACCCCATTCCGGATAAAGCCATCATTTGCCGCTGTGAACGGGTTTCAGCTGAAGAAATCAAAGCGGTGATATGTTCCGGTGTTCGAGACATGAACCAGTTAAAGGCCATAACCAGAGCAGGCGTGGGGTCATGCGGCGCAAAAACCTGTGGGCCGATGATATGGAGATTATTTCATGAGGAAGGAATCGACCTGAATGAGATAACGGACCGGGTTGACAGGCCTCTTTTTATTGAAGTCCCAATAGGTTACTTTGCAGGGCTTGAGAGAAATTATAGACATGAATAATTATGATGCCATCATCATTGGGGCGGGTTCCGTGGGTGTTCCGACGGCCCTAGCGTTAGGAGCAAAAAATGTAAAAACGTTGGTTTTGGACAAAAGACCATCCCCCGGCCAGGGCGAGAATAAGCATGCCATCGGGGGGATACGGGCAACCCATTCGGATCCGGCAAAGATTGTTACATGCCTAAGATCTATTGAGATCTTTGCCACATGGGAAGAGAAATACGGCGACGATATTGAATGGCAAAAAGGCGGATACGCTTTCCCCGTTTATCGAAACCGGGAAGCCAAAATACTGCAATCTTTCCTGCCAATCCAGAAAAAATACGGCCTGAACATCGATTTTGTGAGGGCTGAAGAAATGATGGACATAATCCCCGGCATAAATCCGGAGGGTTTGATCGGTGGCCCTTTCTCACCGGATGACGGCGTTGCCTCCCCCCTTTTGGCAATTAATGCATTCTTCCGGCAGGCTAAAGCGAATCGGGTTGAATTTAGGTTCAAGGAACAGGTCGAGGAAATCATCATTAAAAAAGGTGTGGTAGCAGGTGTAAAAACGTCTTTTGATACTTACTCAGCACCGGTCGTTGTTGATGCCGCCGGAGCAAACTCCAGAGAGCTGTCTAAGGCCCTTGGATTTGAAATACCGGTTGTTCCGGAATCCCATGAAGCCGGCATAACCGAGCCGGTCCAACAGTTTTGTCCGACCATGGTCGTGGACCTTCGACCGGGGCGGGATTCTCTCAATTACTATTTTTACCAGAACAAGCACGGTCAAGTCCTTTTTTGTATAACTCCTGATCCACCTGTTGTAGGAAACGATTACCGGGAGACTTCGGTATTCCTACCACAAGTTTGCGCCCGAATGGTTCATCTGCTCCCCCGTTTAAAAAATCTTCGGGTTCGGCGGGTATGGCGAGGATTGTATCCGATGACTGGCGACGGATCTCCGCTGATGGGATGGAACAAGCATGTAAAAGGATTACTGCATGCTGCAGGCACTTGCGGGCAGGGATTCATGTTGGGGCCGGGGCTTGGCGAAATAATCGCGCGCATGATTACGGATACGAGCACTGCAAAGGATAAAGCCATTATCGAAAGTTTCTTTCTTTACAGGGATCCTGGTGGGCAAATGGAGGCGTTGAAATAAACGTACGCGGATTGTTTTCCGGTTTTAATCCCTTTGTAACCTTATGACCGGATTATGAAACGAGCAAGGCACAATACTTATACACTTGCCGCAAACATCGGCTAACCCTTGGTCCTGGAATATTTCCGAATTTTCAAGTAACATCCGGTAGCATTTGTGCCGATCAAAACGGTCTGCTTGCAAAGCTTCGGTTACACACTTTTTAACGCATATTTTACAGGTCCGGTTATATTTATGGAGACAATATTCCCTGTTTGTCCGCTTTGTGACTGAAATTTCCATATTTGTGACGATGCTGCCCAGTCTGCCGCAACACCCCCGGTCTGTAATCAACAGGTTGTGTATCCCAAACTTTCCGAGACCGGCCACATAGGCGATATGTTTATGGGACCAATCACTGATTAATTTTTGCTGATCGAAATTATGAGTTGGAGGCATGCTTTTCGTCTTGAATCCCTTTTGTCTTAGTCTGTCTGACAACCCCTTGTTTATGTGAACAATCAGGCGATTCGTCTCAATATAAGCCTGCGCCCATTCGATTGAAGCATGGCGATGGTGTCGATTTTGCTTGGGTATAGCCTTATCAAATGGCAAAAAATATACGATAACCGTTTGAGCATCTTCAAGCAAGTCATGGGGCATCGAATGGGACGGACTTACGGCATCCTTTAATTTTAAAAAAAGCGGGTCCTTTGCATCGGCAAATCCCACCAATGGCTCTTCCCATAAATTATGTAACTTCCTTGAGATCGTGTAATCCTGAATGTAGTTGAGGATTTCTTGAGTAATAAAGCTTTGCAGGCCGTCGTTCATTTCAATCCCATTATCCCTGTCAAATTCGTTATAGAATTATAGATGGAAAAGAATTAATTGCTTG
>JAFDFH010000126.1 GCA_019309945.1 Deltaproteobacteria bacterium | reverse complement strand
TGAGCGAATATTTAATAAAAAATGTGGCTATCCATAAAAAACGTGTCTATGCCCTGCGGGGGTCGCGGGACGATGAAGGGCTCAAGAAGCAGGGATTTATTTTTGATCCTGATATTTTTGAGTATTTCGGCAACCTGTCGGTTAACAATATCCGCAATTTGATCTACCGTGTGGTCCACAGGGAATTTGACGCCTCCGTCGCCTATGGGAAGGTTGAGAAGCACCTCAAACTCGGAATCTACCATACGGATGCTGAAACAATCTTCAACAGTTATAAAAATTACTTTAAATGGTACAAAAACAGAAAACACTATAACGACGAAGCTCCCTGGATCGGAATGACGCTCTTTTCTTCCTCGCTTATCGAAGGACAAGTCGAAACGATTGATTATATTATTAAACGGCTTGAGGATGAAGGGTTTAATGTAGTTCCGGCGTTTGGACGGGCTTATGATGTTTTAACCCGGCTTTTGATGGACCGCAATCAGCACGCCCGGGTTGACCTGGTTTTAGCGTTTACCCTCAAATTTCAGTCCTCTTTAAATAAGCAGACCGATGCCGCCCTCATCGATCTGAATGTTCCGGTGATTAATGCCATTAACCTCTATTCACTGGTCATTGATGAATGGCGGGACGACCCCATCGGCATACCCCCGCTGGATGTGGTCTGGAACATCGCCAATCCGGAAATTTCAGGTCTGGTCGAACCCACCCCCCTTACCGGCAAAGTAAAAGTATTTGACACAAGGTCCGGAAAAACCCTTTTCGTTCATAAGCCCATCAAAGAAAATATCCGGCAGCTCATCCCGCGTCTCAAGATGTGGATCAAACTAAAACACAAAGCCAACGAAAATAAACGGGTCGCAATACTTTACTATAACCACAGCCAGGGTAAGCAGAATATCGGCGCCAGCTATTTGAACGTGTTCAGAAGTCTTGAACTGATCTTTTCCCGCATGAAAGAAGAAGGCTACCGAATCGAGATGGACGAAGACATCAGCGAAGAGGCCATCAAAGAGCTAATCCTTAAGTACGGAAGAAATATCGGGAGCTGGGCACCCGGAGAACTGGACAAAATGATTCGGGCGGGAAAGGTCCTTCGCCTTCCCATCGCAATGTATAAAAAGTGGTTTGACGAACAACCGGAAGCATTTAAACAGAAGGTCATTCAGCAATGGGGTCACGTTGAAGATTCAAATATAATGATTAAAAATGGTGAACTGATCATACCGGCGGTAATGCTCGGCAATGTGGTGGTGATGCCGGAACCGTCCCGGGGATGGGGGGATGACCCCATGAAGCTGTACCACGACCCGACCGTCTATCCCCATCACCAGTATATCGCCGCATACCTGTGGTTAAGATTCAAGTTTAAAGCCGATGCCATGATTCATCTCGGTACCCATGCCACCTATGAGTGGTTGCCCGGTAAACAGGCCGGGCTTACCCCTGCTGATCCTCCGGAGATAAAGATGACGGATATCCCCAATATTTATCCGTATATCGTGGATGACGTGGGCGAAGGTATCCAGGCCAAGCGAAGGGGTCGTGGCGTCCTTATCGATCACCTCACGCCGGCGGTCAAAGAAGGAGGGCTCTATCAGGAGTACGCCAGGCTTTACGAAATGATCAGCGATTATAACCAGTCGCTTACCCTCGGGAGTAAGACCGCCCCTGGAAAGCTGGAAAAAATGAAAGACCTTATTATAAAGACGGGACTCCATAAGGACCTTGCAAAACATGTCCACCCCATGGCTTCAAGCGCTGAAACGGATAAATTATCTTCCCAGCTCGATCTTAATGAGGAATTTTTAGAGGAGATCGAACACTATCTTCTCGAAATCCGGGAGAATTTCATGCCCTACGGCCTTCACACCTTTGGCGTGTCTCCCGATGGCGAAGCCCTTCGGGACACGGTCAAGGCCATTATAAAGAACAACCGCAGGATCAAAACGGATATTGCCGCAAAGGCCCTGGTTGATTCGGGAAAACGGGAGATCGATCACCTGATTAAAGGGCTGAACGGGGGCTACATTCCTTCCGGAGAAGGAAATGATCCCATCCGGAACCCGAGTGCGATCCCCACAGGGAAAAATTTTTACGGTTTTAGTCCGGACAAGATCCCCTCCCAAGCGGCCTGGGATCTGGGCCAAAAAGCGGCCCAGGAGATTATCGATAAAAGTCTGATAGAAAAAGGGCGTTACCCCAAAAAGGTGGCGGTAGTACTGTGGGCCACGGAAACCATGCGCAATGAAGGAATCAACGAAAGTACGATTCTTTATCTTCTGGGACTAAAACCCGTCTGGGATACAAGGAACCGGGTCACCGGCACTAAGGTAATCCCCGGGAAAACACTGAACCGACCGCGGATTGATGTTCTGATAAACCCTTCAGGCCTATACCGGGACCTGTTCCCGAACATGTTGCTATTTATTGACCATGCCATTCAGAAGGCGGCCGTATTGACGGATGTAGAGAATCTCATCAGTAAACACAGCAACGAGATAAAAAATCGGCTGGTCAAAAGCGGTATGGGCCAAGAACAGGCTGAACAGCTCTCTAAAATACGCATTTTTACAGAAGCGCCGGGCTCCTATGGAACCGGCGTTAGCGAAATGACGGGCAACTCAGGATTCTGGGAATCGGACGATGAAATCGTTAAGGTCTTTGAAAACCGGGCGGGCTTTGCTTTTGGTCTGGGAAAATGGGGCGAACCGGCCAAAGCGCTATTCAAGGAAAACCTCAGAGGGGTGGACACGGCGATCCATTCCGTGTCCTCCAATATTTACGGCACCATGGACAACGATGATATGTTCCAGTATCTGGGCGGCCTTTCCCTGGCGATCAAAAACGAGAGCGGTCAGACCCCGGATACACTGATCGCCATGCAGCGTATCCCGGATCAGGTGACGGTAGAGAACGTGGCCAAAACTATCGGTCGGGAACTTCGCACCCGTTATCTGAATCCGAAGTGGATCGAAGGGATGAAAAAGGAAGATTATGCGGGCGCCGGGGCCATGGCTAATTTTGTCGAATATATGTGGGGATGGCAGGTGACTGTCCCGGATGCCGTCGACACAGCTAAATGGGAGCAAACATATGATGTTTATGTGACCGATAAATACGGCCTCGATTTAAAAGAATTTTTTAACGATGCCAGTCCCTGGGCCCATCAGTCCATTACCGGCCGGATGCTGGAGGCGATCCGCAAGGTCTATTGGAACGCCGGTGAAAAGGTTCAAAAAAAGCTGGCTGTGGAATATGCCGTGAGTGTCATCGAAAAAGGAGTTGCCTGCTGTGATCATACGTGTAATAATCCTTTTTTGAATCAGATGGTGGTCAATATCATCTCCTTGCCCGGTGTGATGTCACCCGAGATGGTGGAAAAATTCAAAATCGCCATTGAGCAGGCCATGCAAAAAGATCTCGCAGAGCAGGTTCAAGCACGGAAGGAATTACAGAAACAGTTGACCGAGGGATTTAATAAAAAAACTCGCAAACCCATAAATGAACCTGCAACCGAGTCTAAATCCGACCAAAAAGAGCAGGTTTCCATGGACAAGTTTGATCCCAAAAACATAGAAGGCTATAAACTGGAAGAGATTAAAGATCGTGAAAACGAAACAACCGATTTATCTTCTTCAGGTGTCCAGTGGTTCGCATCGCTTTTTATCGTGCTCATCATCGGGCTCTTTATCACCGGGGTAAAACGACGTATCCATTAATGTTATTTGTAACAACGTTCAGGGTTAAGGACAAAGAAGGCATTGAAGACCCGAAGTCTTCGTTAAAAATGTTCATTTTCCCAAGTAATTGCCAATTGGGCTCCAA
Source organism: Deltaproteobacteria bacterium (assembly GCA_019309945.1). Lineage (GTDB taxonomy): Bacteria > Desulfobacterota > Desulfobacteria > Desulfobacterales > JAFDFH01 > JAFDFH01. The sequence goes on along the minus strand of JAFDFH010000126.1, from coordinate 6,943 downwards.
ATTTTGGATTAGGCCTGACGCAGATGACGCTTTGCTCGTAAAAACGCATTCCAAATTCAGTCCGGGGACGAGAAAGAAACCTTGAACCTCTGAACCTTTGAACCCGTGAACGCTTACTGTTATTTTTATTACCTTAGAGGCTTCACCCGAATGGAATGGTGGAACGTTGAAATTAGCGTTATTCCAACATTCCATTTTTATTTTACGGGAAAACTTATAAGTGATTTGAAGTTTGACAATTTCAGCCATAAAAAATACAAACTCGGTTTTTAAGAAACTCATCCGGATTTTCATACCGGGTTTGATGATTGCAGGATTGATTTTATACGTTTGGCAGCCCTGGCAAACAGAGGCGCCGGTAGAAAATCCGCAGTTAGCCCTAACGACAAAAGCCATTTACCAAAACCTTCACGCCACCGTTCTCGCCACGGGCAAGATCACGTCTCAGATCGGATCCGAAGTAAAGGTCGGTGCCCGCATATCGGGCCGACTTGAACGTCTCCACGTCAACATAGGGGATCAGGTCGTCAAAGGACAAATCATTGCAGAAATCGAGAAGGAAGACCTGGAAGCAACGGAGGTCGAACGCAAAGCCGATGTCATCCTCACCAAAGCCAAGTTGGCCGCGCTAAAAGAGAAAGGTCCCCGGAAAATCGCCCGGGCCGAGGCTGAGTTGGCCGAGCATCAGGCCGGTCTTAAGTTTGCGCGGTCTGAATTACGCCGGCAGGAACAACTGCTCACCAGTGGCGCCGTTGGCCAGAAGGCATGGGACCAGGCCACGCGGCAGTTCGAAGTCACCCGGGCCCAGACGGAATCCGCCCGCAAAAACCTGCAACTGGCTCAATCAGAATACCGGGAAGGAATTAAGCTGCTCGAGGCTGAGTTAATCAAGGCCGAGGCATCCTTAAGAAACGCACAGGTAAAATTATCTTATGCCGTGATTAAAGCCCCAATTAACGGTGTTGTGGCATCCGTTTCAACCCGGGAAGGCGAAACCGTCGCCGCCGGCCTCAACGCCCCCACCTTTGTAACGATTCTCGATCTTAAGCGGCTTCAGTTAAACGCCTCGGTTGACGAAGTCGACATCGGCCGGGTAAAGGTCGGCCAGGAGGGATTCTTCACGGTCGATGCTTACCCTGAAAAAGAATTTAAGGGCCGGCTGACGTCCATATACCCCCAGGCCGTGATCCAGGACAATGTCGTTACCTATGATTGCGTGCTCTCGATTGACACAGCCTATGCCGGATGGTTAAGACCGCAAATGACGGCCAACGTGACCATTGTTGTTGAGAACAGGGAAAACGTCCTGGTTTTACCTGTTAAAGCCGTAAAACGAAGGACCGGGAAAAGCGTGGTATATCGGAAAAGCGGAGACCGAATCGAAACGATTACAGTGACCACCGGCTGGCAGGATGAAACCGTTATCGAAATCACGTCCGGCCTCTCCGCCGGGGACACCATATTGCTTTCACCGCCACAAAAACCCTGAAACCTGAACCCCATAAGCGCTAAGTTGTTATCACCAAGGACGGGCTAAAAAAAATGAACATCGAACATCGAACGTCCAACATCGAATATTGAATGGGGAAAAGGGAATCCAGAGATGGTTAAAACCTATCCGGCGTGTACCATTAATTAAGAAACCTGAACTACTAAACGGTATTGTAAAGGAAACACAAGAATTAATTAAGATTCTTGTTACGAATATCAAAACGGCCGTTCGACAGGCTCAAGGCCCTGAGCGGAGTCGAAGGGCTGAAAAGAGACAGAAACAGGCAGTCAAATTCGACATTGGTTTTTTTATTCGATTTTATAATAATTTGAGTAGCGAAGCGACATCATTATTCGACGTTCGATGTTCAATGTTCGATGTTGGACGTTCATCTTTTTATATGTTGGACGTTCATCTCTTGAAACAAGCCCGTATGGCATAAATGCAACCTGTGAACATTTACAAAATAACTTGGCGCTAATGACCCTAGAGGAACGGCATGATTCAAATGGAAGGTGTTAGCCGGGTTTTCGGCCGGGCTCCGAATGAAGTAAAAGCCATTGTTGATCTTAACATGTCTATTCAAACGGGTGAGTATGTGGCGATTATGGGGCCTTCAGGATCCGGCAAATCCACTTTACTCAATCTTGTGGGCTGCCTGGACCGCCCCAGCAGCGGCCGGTACTTGCTTGAGGATCGAGAAATCTCAAGCCTCGATGATACTCAGCTTTCCAGGGTACGAAATGAGGTTCTGGGATTTGTTTTTCAGCAGTTTCACCTTTTACCCCGTCTAAATGCGTTGAAAAATGTTATGCTCCCGTTGATATATGCCCCGCAATACCCGCCCCATGCATCGGAAAAAGCCGGGGCATTGCTTTCCGCTGTTGGCCTGGGCGCAAAGTTATCCGCCCGACCGGGTGAACTATCCGGCGGGCAGCAGCAGCGGGTGGCCATCGCACGGGCGTTGATTAACGAACCCTCAGTGATTCTGGCGGATGAGCCCACCGGCAACCTGGACAAAGAAAGCGGAAAAGAGATACTCGATATCTTTGAAAAACTAAACCAGGATGGTCGTACGGTGATTATCGTTACCCATGACCCTGAAGTTGCGGATCGTGCTCGGCGTAAGATCGTTCTGGAAGACGGCATGCTTTTATCAGATATCCCCATCGGCCGGACACAAGGAGGTCAAGCATGAAGGTATGGCGTCTGGCTTTGGAAGGGGTAAAAGCCCTGGCATTGCATAAAGCCAAGACGATTTTGATGGCTTTGGGGACTACGATCGGGATCGGTGCCCTTACGGTCATCCTTTGTATCAGTGCCGGAACCGACCAAAAAATCAAAAGTCAGGTTGCCCGCTTCGGGGCCCGCGCGATTATGATTTTACCGGGCCATGGGGGCATGAGCAGGGCTTTAGGCGGCTCGACCGCGAAAGCCCAACTGACACTTGTGGACTCAAAAGTAATAGCCGATCAGATCGAAGGATTGGAAGGGGTCGGCTCGATGGCGGTCCTCTTCGGTATGTCCATAAAAGCAGGCGCCGCCCAGACTAAAACCCATGTTGATGGCATTGAGGAATCGTGGCACCGGTTATGGGACTGGCCGGTGCAGTCCGGTCAACCCATTGTGCAACAAGATATCGAAAGCCTGGCACGGGTCTGCCTTTTGGGAACCTCGGTGAAAAAAGAGCTCTTTGGCGCTACCGATCCGGTGGGTGCCGATATCCTCATCGGCAACGTCCACTTTAAGGTGCAAGGCGTACTAGCATCCCGCGGAATCACCGGCTCCGCTCATGACCGGGACCACCGGGTGGTGATCCCCATTACAACCGCCATGCGTCGACTATCCAAACAGAAAAACCTGGCAAGCATACGCGTAAAGGTAAAGCCAGGGTATAATCTGGCTCGTACCGCCGATGCGATTGCGGACCTGCTCTACCAGCGGCACAACATTGACCCAAACATCGAAAAATTTCTTACGGTTATTACTACCGACGCCCTTGTCAAAAGGTTTAAAGGCGTGTCGGATGCTGTTTCCCGATTGTTGATTGCACTTACCGGGCTGTCACTGTTGGTGGGAGGCCTGGTGCTGATGAATATCATGCTGGTTTCCGTCGCGGAAAGGCAACCCGAAATCGGACTGCGACGAGCGCTAGGTGCAAATCGTGGTAATATTTTCACCCAGTTTTTATCCGAAGCCATCGGTGTGAATTTTATCGGTCTGGTATTTGGCTGGAGCATCGGATTCATAGTCGTTCTCTTTTTAAGCCGGTTTACGACGATACCTGTGGCCCCTTCAAATATAATTTTTCTTTTGGGTGGGGTATTCTCAACAACGGTGGGACTTGTATTTGGTGTTCAGCCGGCCCGCCGTGCAGCCAATTTGGATCCAGTGGAGGCGCTGCGGTGAATTGGTGGGCCAATGCCGCTTTATCCGTGGAAGTTCTGGCGGCCTACAGACTTCGGACCGCATTGAGCATTTCCGGCATCGTTATCGGCGTTGCCGCTGTTATCGTCATGGTTGCCGTGGGGCTTGGCGCCGAACGGCAGATTATGGAGCGGATCGAATCCATGGGGACCAATCTGGTTTTTATCGTTGCAGGCAAAACCAGGGTCAGCGGAGGGCGGATCAGGAGATCCAGCCTGTCAAAAACGCTTAAACCGGAAGATGTTCGCGCCATTACGGCTGAATGTCCTTCTGTTCAAATGGCCGCCGGTTCAATCAAGCGATCGATTATCATACGCCATCAAGGCCAAACCGTAAAAACCGGCCTCATCGGACTCGAACCGGATGGGTTTGCCATACGCAATTTTACGGTCGATCAAGGCCGGACTTATACCGATGACGAAGAACGCTCAAAACGGCGCGTGGTAGTTTTCGCACCGACCGCAGCAAAAAACACATTTGGTGAAAAACCCCCCACCGGCAAAGCCGTTCGTCTGGCCCGACAACCCTTTCGCGTCATCGGCCTGACAGCCGCCAAAGGAATGGATCTCAATGGCTCAGATCAGGATGACAAGGTATTTGTTCCACTTTCCACAGCCATGCGACGTCTGGCCAATGTGGACTATCTTGATACCATTTTTGTTAAAGTTCGCGATGGTGTACCCCTATCCCGTGCTGAAGAAGAAATAAAGACGATTATTCGAAAGCAACACAAGCTGAAAAACCGAAACGACGATTTTTCGGTTTACAATCAGCTCGATTTGATCAAACTCCAAAAAGGCACGGCCCGTACCTTAACGCTCCTTATCAGTAGTACCGCCGCACTGGCCTGGCTGGTCGGGGGCATCGGCATTCTGGCCGTTATGCTGATGGCCGTCCGTGAGCGGCGATCTGAAATTGGACTTCGCCGGGCCCTGGGTGCCCGGGATGTGGACATACGCTATCAATTCCTCTTTGAAGCCGGAATGCTGGCCGGCGCCGGCGGGATAGGCGGATTGCTCATCGGGCTTTTCGGAACCTGGTTGACCGCAACGATGGGATGGGGACCGACCATCGTGTCCTGGCCAACGGCCCTGGGAGCCATATCCGCATCTATCTTTTTGGGACTGCTGTGCGGGTACTATCCTGCAACTCGGGCGGCGCGCCTGACGCCCATAGAAGCACTCGGTTTGGAGTGAGCTCCTCCCGCAAAGCTGGAGGCCTCAGATAACCCCCTCGAAGGTCATAAACGCTAACTTATGGGTTGAGGAGTTGTCATTCCGGCGAAAGCCGGAATGACTCTGTGTCTAAGTTATCTTATTTACTGTTCAACAACAGGTCGAAATCGATACGGCTCTGGAAGCTTTTTTTACGTGTTTTGGCGGTGTCCAGCGTATAGGAGCAGACGCCCGGCTCGGATAAATGCTGATAGTCCCAATTCCCGTGCAAATCCTGGACACTGGTAATCTCCGCCCCGTTGTCGGCACAAGCCGCCACGGCAACACCGGTCAGGGATTTGATACGGCTCAGCAGCATATCCTCCGGCGACATGCGCTCCTCTGAAAGTACCACCAGATCGCTGCCCAGCTTGGAAAGCACCACACCGAGCTCAGGGTGCCTGAAATCTTCATAAGGCACCAGCGCGATGGCCGCCGACCCGTATTTTAGAATCCTGAACGGAAAGGCATTTTCCTGGGCGGCACTTGAATCATAAAACTTCTGAATCCCTTCCGGTGTAACCAGTACATAATCCGTTTTATTGCTTGCCTTCTCAACAGCCAGGGTGATGGCGATCTGCCGGCGTTGGGCGAGGTCCGCCAGTTCTTTTATTTTCAACTCGGACGCAGCGGTTTCCGGCAGAATCCACAAGTCCGGCGTTTCGTTTTGGGATGCTACGATGCGTTCCTCTAACTCGCTGATGTTGATCCGGTCGGATGTCGGAACAAAGCAGCGGATGTCAAGCGCACCGGTTTTCGGAAGCTTGTAAAATTTGGTTAAATCTTCCACCCAGGGTTCCAGATAAATGGGACGGTATTGTTCAATTTTGCGTGTTGCCAAAATCTGACGGCGATACGTGTCCGTGAAGCGGCCATGTTCATTTAAGGGTACTTCAACGAAAAATACCTGGGAGGTTGGGGATGATGCCGAAAAGAGCTGGTTCCCCTGGGGGTCGAAAACATATGAAGCCGCCTGTCGGCAGTCCAGGATACGATCCATGCCGGTGCGGTTGCAGGCCGCCAGAAAAAAGCCATTTTCCAGGGCTCGGGAGCGCCAGATGAATTTGGGATCCAACCCGCCACGGGGGGGCCAGTTGGCCGGCACCCACAAGAAATCGACACCTTTCAAGGCCATGGCGCGAGGCATCAGACTGTAGAAACTATCGGAGCAGATCAAAACCCCCATGCGGCCCCAGGGGGTATCAAAAACTCCTTTCTGGAGCGGACTGCCGGGCCTGGCCCAGCGCTTTTCAGCAGCGATCTTACGGTATTTGCATATTAATTGGCCTTGCGGATCCAAAACAAAGGCGCCGTTATAGAATATTTGCGTGGCGCCATCCCGCTCTGGAAAAGTAATGCCGATGTATACGCCGTATTCTTTTGCCAGTCTGCCCATCGCCAGCAGGGTTTTGCCTCCATCCGTTTCCGTAAACGGGGCAACATCGCGCCTAGATTGAAAAGAATAGCCGCTGACGGCCAGCTCGGTATTGAGAATTACCATCGCACCGCCTTGGGCGGCTTTGCGGTTGAGTTCAATCAGATGCCGGAGATTCTTCGCGGGCTCTTTGTATTTGACCTCGAAGTGCACCAAAGCGATTTTCAAAGTCGATGGGGACTGGGCCGACGGCGGCCGGAAAGCACCGGCCGACAGAAGCCGGGAAACGATAAAAATAGACAGCGTTAGCGCCGTAGCTGCAATAATAGCGATAGGCAGTCTTTTCCTGGTCTTCATACTTTCAATCTCCGTTGGCAATCAGCGCAGCGCCTGGGGGGATATTTTTTCAAGTGTTTTTTTAAGACGGTCTTCAGA
>JAFDFH010000499.1 GCA_019309945.1 Deltaproteobacteria bacterium | reverse complement strand
CAAATCGATCTTTCTTAAATTGATCGCCTCATTAATGATTTTTTTTTGCATTTCCAGGGGAAGGACTCTGGCAAAGACTGTAATGACGATTATCAATAAAAGAAGAATCTGGAGTTTGATATTGCTTGAAAGGACCCAGGAAAAAAGCGATCTTTTTGACACAGGGGTTTTTACATATTTCATCAAAGCGGCTCCTTCCTAGTTTTGTGTTGAAATAGGTCCTTTTTCCTACAAGAGTTTGATCACAACCAGGGTAATGTCGTCTTCTTGTGGAACATCTCCCTGAAAATTACGGACAGACTCAATGATACGGTTCCGAATTATTTCAGCGGGTTCGGCGGCATGATGGCGAATCACCTTGTGCAGGCGTTTTAGACCATACATTTCCTGCCCTTTATTGCGGGTATCGCGGATGCCATCGGTTCCGACAAAAACAACACTCCCCGGTGTCCAGCCCTGCCGGGTATATTCCTGAAAGCTGAATTCTTCGATAACACCTAGCGCTAGCCCCTCCCCGTCTAATTCTATAAAGTTGTCCTCGATGGGATCATATAGGGTACCCGGATCATGGCCGGCACGAACCCAGCGCAAGGTTTGGGTGGAAGAATCGATTTCCAGAAAAAAGAGGGTAATGAAGCGACCGGTGTCAGAGCTGTCGCGGGTTAAATAACGATTGACTTCATCGATAAGTAACCCCGGTCCGTGATAATCATGTATACCGAAAAGCAGAAAGGCCCGTGCCGTAGTCATATACAGGGCCGCCCCAATTCCATGGTCGGCGGCGTCGGCAACGACAATCCCCATCCTTCCATCCGGTAGATTGAGATAATCATAATAATCACCACCGATTTCATAACAATAAATAATCATACCGGCGACATCCAGACCGGGGTGGGCCGGCGGATGTTGGGGCAGTAGATTCTGTTGGAGCTCCTCGGCCATCTTAAGGGCGCTTAAAAGCTTGATTCGATGCTTCAGGCCACGAATCATGGTGTTCGTATGTCCAGCGATGACCCCAAATTCATCATTCGTTGCAACCGGAACCCGTCTGGAAAGATCCCCCCTGCTAACCCGCTCGAGAATGTCGGTTTCATTTTCAAAGAGAAGTTTTAAATTTCTGGAATATGAAAATATAAGATTCACCACCAGACCCAAAAGCACCGCCATAATGAAAAGCACTTCGTACATTACCGACAATTGAGCCTGAGCGAGTGACGTTGGATTTGGTTCAATTCCGGCGAGCCAGGCAAAGTCCCGGGAGATAACCACGATAATAATAACAGCCACGAACAGAGCTGACGTAACTGCAACCAAAGCGAACTTGCGGGTCATGGAGTACAAGCGCCCAGGTGGTTCAACTTCCGTTTCCTGTTCCAAACTTTCTGTTATAACGGTTCGTTCACGCGCCAGGGCCATATCCAGCGAGATAAAAAAACCGAGTACAATGAAACCCAGAATCAACTTAAACCCACTGGCAATGAATGGAAAGCCAAAAAACAAGGCGTTGAAAATCGCGACCGCAACACCTGTGCCCATGCATAACGACATATCCAGAAAAAATTGTCGCCTGGGCTGGGCGGAAGCGGAAACTGAGAATACGAAAAAGCTCTCAAGGGGTCTGCGCAGAGCCCATGCGGCCACAAAGAAAGTTGTCAGCGTCGCCCCCAATATCACGGGAGGCAGTGTTTCGATCAACGGTCAAACCTGTCCGCCATAAAGCGTAAATACCGCTACAGCAAAAAAATAATGAAATGCGATCCTCATCACAACAGCCTTTCTCTATTCTAAGAGTGTATCTGCATCCATACGTTCAAAACCGCCATTGGATCAATGTCATATATCCTGGAAAGGAGCCGCGATCAATAGACATGCAATGTTAAATCTGGTTTTGTTTGTACGATGATGGATGGTAGCACAAAAAACTCAATGATAACAAGCGTTTTCTATTGGCAAACTATAGGAAACGAGACCTTTGAAAAATGCTCATTTTTGTTCAAGTTCAAGGAAGGCGATCCGCCTGAGATTAACCGCAGGAATACATTGAGTATCTTTAGGATTAAAATTTTCGCCTGACACAGAAATTGGGCAAAAAGGGGCGTTTTGCAAAGGTCTCGAAACAAAAGCGTGCCTGTCAAGGTTGTACCGGCTATTCCAACAGGGAACCGGTAATGCTTGCTTAATAATATTTTTTGACAAAACCCCTTGCCCAAGTCTATAAAAAGATTCGCGACCTATTTTCGTGTAACTTCTCAAAAACTTATGGCTAAACAGTTAAACCTACCAGCGGAGTCATCCGGTAATTTTTTTCAAAGCGGGCAACTGTTTGAAGCCGTTTAGGGCGGCTTACAGTGACCCGAACAGCATAAATTGTTGATTGTAGCCTGTTTGTGCT
>JAFDFH010000125.1 GCA_019309945.1 Deltaproteobacteria bacterium | reverse complement strand
ATCATCACCGCCGTGGCAATGAACGGAGCCGGTATTATTCACGATATCGAACTTGCCCTGAGCGGTCAAACATCAGAAGATGTCACGGCCTCAATCGGAAACGGGACTTTTGGCATGGCCCGTGAAACGTGTGCCTTTTTGAGTGCAGCCGTAAAAAAGGCAGGGAAAGAATCAGCAGGACTTGGCGAAGCCGTTGGCCGGATCATCATCGAAAACAAACTTCCCCGGATGGAAAAAAGTATCCTTGCAGCGGGTAACCGGCTCGGCATACCGGTTACCGTTCATGTAGCCATGGGAACGGATATTATTCATATGCATCCCGACTTTGATCCATGTGCTGCCGGCGGAGCCACCCACAGAGATTTTCGGACGTTTGCATCCATCATTGCCACTCTGGAGGGGGGGGTTTACTTGAATGTGGGCTCGGCCGTAATATTACCTGAAATTTTTCTAAAAGCCATTACCCTCGTCCGCAATTTAGGCCATCATCTGAAAAATTTCACAACCGTCAACATGGATTTTATCCGGCATTACCGCCCCATGACCAATGTTGTTCAGCGACCCACCATCGACGGAGGCCGGGGCATTAATCTCGTGGGGCATCATGAAATCATGTTACCGCTCATCGCGGCCGGGGTCATCGAGCAGATAAATGCGTAACTGTCAGTTGATTTTGTGGGTATGGTGGTTATTTTATTTTGCAAAGGTCTCGCATAAACAAGGAGAACGACAATGCCAATTTATGAATATCATTGTCAACACTGTGACAAAGATTTTGAATACCTGGCCATTGGAAAAGCCGATCCAACCTGCCCGACCTGCAATACCAAAAAGGTTCACAAACTAATGTCGGCCTGCGGTTTTGTCAGTAAGCGTAACGATGGTCAAACGGTCCGATCTTCCGCTTCCGGTTCCGCGTGTAGTGGCTGCGCCGCCACCAGCTGCTCGACCTGTGGCGTCTGATGAACATGCGTATAAAAATCGGAACACGGGGGAGCAAACTCGCCCTCTGGCAGGCACACTGGGTAAAAAGGGCCCTCCAGAAAAACCATCCTTCTTTTTCCATTGAGATTATTACCCTAAAAACCAAAGGCGATAAAATCCTGGATGTGCCCCTTGCAATGGTTGGCGGCAAGGGACTATTTGTAAAAGAAATTGAAGAAGCGATTCTAAGCGGTCATATCGATCTTGCCGTGCACAGTATGAAGGACATGCCGGCAGATATCCCTGAGGGGCTGTGTATCGGCGCAGTTCCAAAACGTGAAACCCCACAAGACGTCCTGATCTCCAAAAAAGACCGATTACTCTCCGAACTAAATTCCGGGGCCAACATTGGAACGAGTAGCCTTCGACGTGCCGCCCAGCTTCGAAATATAAGGCCTGACATTCATATATTACCATTACGAGGTAACCTCGACACCCGCCTGAGAAAGCTCGCAACTGAGAATCTGGATGCCGTAATCCTGGCGGCGGCCGGGGTAAAACGCCTGAATCTTGAAAACAGAATCACCGAATACCTTGATGAAAACATCATGCTCCCGGCTGTCGGTCAGGGTGCGCTCTGCATTGAAATCAGGGAAAATAATCCGGAAATTGCACAAATTATCATCGATCTGGACCATCCCCATACCCATATGGCGATAAAGGGCGAACGTGCGTTTTTAGGCCACCTGGAAGGGGGCTGCCAGGTCCCTATCGCCGCCCATGGTAAAATCGAAGGAAACACGTTTATATTAAGTGGCCTGGTTGCCGACATGGATGGCCGAACAATCATCCGCGAAACCGTTTCCGGGTCTCCATCACAATCCGAAACCGTCGGGATCGAGCTGGCCGAACGCCTTCTGTCCAAAGGAGCAAAAACAATATTGGAACGTATATATTCAAGCTTCGCCCCCCCTTAACAAAGGTAATGCTGTTTTCCGGAAAGGCGCTATCGCAGGATTTTTTTTAGAGAACAAAAATGAAGACGAAAACGATGAAAGGCAAAGTCTACCTTGTCGGGGCCGGCCCCGGTGATCCAGGATTGATTACCGTAAAAGGATTGGAATGTATCAAGCAGGCAGATATAGTCATTTATGATTATCTCGCCTCCCCCTTGCTTTTAAACCATACTTCCCAAAATACAGAAATTATTTATGTGGGCAAAAAAGGGGGAGACCACATCCTTTCCCAGGAAGGTATTCAAGCGCTCATTTTGGAAAAGGCCAAATCCGGATTAACGGTTACCCGGCTCAAAGGGGGTGACCCCTTTATATTCGGTCGCGGAGCGGAAGAGGCCGAAATACTGATCAAGGAAAAAATCCCCTTTGAGATTGTTCCGGGGGTTACTTCCGCCATCGCCGCACCGGCCTATGCAGGAATCCCTCTGACCCATCGAAAATATACATCCACCGTTGCTTTTGTCACCGGTCATGAAGATCCGGATAAAGAAGAATCGAGTATTAACTGGGAGGCAATTACAAAAAGCACCGGCACCATCGTATTTCTCATGGGAGTTAAAAACCTGCCGACCATCGTCCGTCAGCTTATTCATCATGGTATGCCTCCCGACAAACCGGTGGCCCTGGTCCGCTGGGGAACCACTCCCAGGCAGGTTACGGTTACCGGAACGATAGATAATATTGTCGGTCGCGTTAAGGCGGCCGGTCTTAAAGCACCGGCAATCATTGTTGTAGGCGATGTTGTCAATTTACGCGACACCTTGAAATGGTTCGGGGCTGATCTCAAAACAAAACAACCTTTGCTGGAAAAGCGAATTGTCGTGACCCGAACCCGCGAACAAGCGAGCGAATTGGTCCAGCTCCTTTCCGATTACGGCGCGGATTGTCTGGAATGTCCGACCATAAAAGTTGAGCCCCCGGATGACTGGAAGCCACTGGACCTGGCCATTGATCGCCTTTCTTCCTATGACTGGCTGGTCTTTACCAGTGTCAACGGTGTCAGCTTCTTCTTTGAACGTCTTTTTGAAAACAACGGAGATGTTCGGAAACTCGGTCATCTGAAAACCGCGGTCATCGGACCCGCAACCGAGAGAAGATTATTTGATTTTGGAGTGAAAAGCGACATTGTTCCGGAAAGTTACCGGGCCGAGTCAATCTTAAAAGCCTTCCAAAAGGAAGAAGTCCGCGGTAAAAAAATACTGCTTCCCCGGGCAAAGGAAGCAAGACCTGTTCTTCCACTTGAATTGGCAAAAAGGGGAGCGGTTGTTGATGAAGTCACGGCCTATTGCACAAAAGCGGTTCTTGAAAATGCTGATCGCCTTTTAAAGTATCTTGAAGCAGGCTCCGTCGATCTGATTACATTTACCAGTTCATCGACGGTTAAAAATTTCAAAGCCCTTCTGCCCCATGCAAGGTTCAATGATCTGCTAAAAGGGGTAACGATCGCGAGCATCGGGCCGATTACAACGGATACCGCTAAAAAACTGGGCTTTGATGTTCATATCACCGCGAAAACATTTACCATCCCCGGATTGTGCAACGCCATTTTGCGGTACTTCAATTCGCAATGAATTCATAATAAGTTGTGGAATCTCAGGTTAAGTTAACTTATATTCCAAAAATCTTAACCGGACAGCAATGAAGGAGAGAGCGATGCGTAAAGTTGGATTTATCGGCTGGCGAGGTATGGTCGGCTCGGTACTGATGGAACGGATGCGTGAGGAGAATGATTTTCAGGGCTTTGAACCGGTATTTTTTACCACCTCCCAGGCTGGGCAGGATGGTCCTGATGTTGGCACTGGTGTGAAACCGCTTGAAGATGCGATGCGCATTGAGCGTCTTACAGAGATGGATGTCATTGTTTCCTGCCAAGGTGGTGCCTATACCAGCGCTGTTTATCATAAGTTGAGAGAACATTGGGATGGGTATTGGATAGATGCAGCATCAACCCTTAGGATGAAGGATGACTCAATTATCGTTCTTGACCCGGTAAACAGATCCGTTATCGATAAAGCTCTGTCCGAAGGGATTAAAAATTATATAGGTGGTAATTGTACGGTATCGCTCATGATGATGGCGTTGGGCGGGTTATTTGAAAAGGGGCTGATTGAATGGATCAGTTCCATGACGTACCAAGCTGCGAGCGGCGCCGGTGCAAAAAACATGCGTGAGCTTATTACCCAGATGGGAGAACTCGAGGCAAACGTGAAAGACCTGCTTGGTAACCCGTCTTCTGCCATTCTCGATATCGACAAAAAGGTAACCGAAAAACTTGGTGACGGCTCACTGTCCATGGACAACTGGGGGGTGCCCTTGGCTGCCAGTCTCATCCCCTGGATTGACGTACCGGTCGAAGGCGGTCAATCAAAGGAGGAATGGAAAGGCGTCTCAGAAACCAATAAAATCCTGGGTAACCGTGAAGACCAAATCATCCCCATAGATGGACTCTGTGTAAGGATCGGGACAATGCGCTGTCATTCCCAGGCATTTACCATCAAGCTGACACGAGATATCAGCGTCGATGAAATCGAATCGATCATCGCGGCTCATAACAAGTGGGTGAAGGTCATACCTAACGATCGACAAATAACCATGGAGGAACTGACTCCGGTGAAAGTCTCAGGGACACTTGCCATCCCGGTTGGTCGAATTCATAAGCTGAATATTGGCACGCAATACCTTACAGCTTTTACGGTTGGGGATCAGCTCCTCTGGGGAGCAGCTGAACCTCTACGCAGAATGCTTAAGATTGCACTGAATTACATCAGTTAGTACATGACTGAAAAACCTTTTTGTTAAAAGCCGTCAACCTGGGCCGAACTGTTTAGTTGTAATGACTTGCCCCATCCAATCGGTCCACCCTTTCTTTAGTGAATGGGCATTGATATTTTCGAGATTTTTCCTGATTATCTGGTTGAAGAGGTTCTATATGTATTGTCAGGTAAGATCAAAACCTGTAATTTGAATTTGTCTGATCGGGTCGTGATTTTATAAAAATGGTATTTTCGGATATCAAGGCGTTCAAAATAATCAGAAAAATAGAACCCTTTAATTCGATATCGTACATAAGTCGGACACATCAAGTGTCCGGGGTTTCGTATTTTGTGTTTTGCTTAAAATAGGCGCTGTTATACCAGCGTATTAGTTCACCAAAAACTAAATACTAAACACTACCGTAAAAGGATTGCGCTTCTACCTTTTTTACGAGACGATCATAAAGGCTTCTTCTTCAAACGAAAGCCGATGTCGTTTATCCGGACTTCGGGCACGGAGATGCTCCGGTCAGTGCACCGAACGTCCCTGGCTCCGTAATTCCAGTTCCCTCCTCGAACCACCCGGCATGAACCGTCATTCAAATTGACCGGATTATTTCGTTCGTGTTTATTATAGGCAAAACGGCTATATAGATCGAGACACCACTCTGAAACATTACCGCTCATATTGTGTATCCCGAGGCCGTTGGGAGTCTTTGTTCCCACCGCGTGAGGTAGACCACCACTATTTTCGTAGTACCAGGCGACCTGATCGACCGTGTAGCCACCAGGATATTTTTCGGGTTTCCCGCCACTTCGGGCCGCATATTCCCATTCGGCCTCCGTGGGCAGCGAAAATGTATGGACTGTCTTTTCTGACAACCATTCTGTGAACGCCATCGCATCATTCCAGGAGACACCGACGATTGGATAAATCTCACTAATCAGCGCTTTTCCTAGTTTTTTATAACAATCGTCATTGCCGGTGGTAATATTACATGGACTGTCTTTTTCCAGCCAATGGGGGAAATGACTGCCCGTTGCTTTAACAAATTTCATATATTGCGGCACCGTAACAGCAAATTTTCCGATCCAGAATTCATCCAGACACACTTCGTGGGGGGGTGTTTCATCTGCCAGCCCTTCATCATCCCACTCACCACAACCCATTTGAAAACACCCTTCCGGCACCCGCACAAACAACATCCCGGTTATCGGTTCGCGCCACTCTTTGAGTTGGGAAGAAATTGATTCCTTATTGATTTGCTTTGCTATCAACGGATCTGTCATTATCTCGCAGGGACTTTCGCTTCCCTGTCGAGTTTGATCAACAAAAATCTTCGCATCACGATACTCTATAAACAGCCCGATGGTAATCTGTGCGGAAGTAAATGTTTCTCTTAATTCCTGTATCGTATATTCACTTTCATTTTTCCGAATAAATTCTTCGATGTCTTTTTCCAGTTGGTGCTTTGTTTCTGTGGATACATTTGCATAAAGGTTTTCACAAACAACGGATTTTAAAAATTTTTGCAAGTTCGCCAAAAAAATATCTTTACTCATTTTGCCCCTGTTTAATTTTCTTGTTCGATTTAGTAATTTTTGTGTCCATAAATAAAAACCAAGCACGAAAACACGAACGTGCCAACGCACGAAATTAAAATGAAATTTTTAAGTTTTCTAATTTTTGTTCTACGGGTAATAATCGAAAAATTTAAATAAACGCAACCTTTTTGTTTTAGCTCGTCTGGATTGGGTTTTTGGCTTTCAGAGAAAGGGAATCGGCTTACCCGTCCGATAGGCCAAGGCCTGGCATGTGGCGATTAACGGTCCCTCAAGATCCCAGACTTTAATATCATAGCTTGCGGTCTTTTTGGTCCGGCTGATCTCCCGCGCCTCAGCCTTTAAACGTGCCCCCCCCTTCGGACTCGACACATAGGTAACATTTACATTCAATGCCACCGCAATGGTACCGTGCGACTGACAAGCAGTTTCAAAAGCCTCGTCGATCAAGGCGAAAATGGCCCCTCCATGGGCCCGATCATAAATATTATTCATGGCCGCCGGGTCATAGGACATCTCCACCACGGAATATCCGCTTTCAAGCGTAACCAGTTCCATTTTCAACGCCCGGGCAAAAGGTTCTTTCGCCACCGCCCGATAGATCGCATCCCTGACCTTTGGGTCCATTGTCTTTCTCCGCTTATTCCTTTGGAAACGTAACTTCTCAAAAACTTATGGTTAAATACAGTGACCCGAACAGGATAAATTGTTAATTGTAGCCTGTTTGTGCTAAGCGACACACTCATTTTACGTCCCGTGCGCGGGTCACTGTTAGGCGCCCTTAACGGCAAGTTTTGTCCGTATTGAAAAAAATTACCGGATGGCGCAGCGGACCTTACGGAACATATTGAAAAGTTAGTTAAAAACTCCTTATGATATTGATTTTGTAAAGACTTTTATAATTAGCACTCATCCCTAAAGGGCAATTTCCCCAATATCTGCATCATGTTCAAATTTTCACATTCATTGATCTTGAACAGACCATCTCGTTTCTGGACGGAAACTACTTAGTGTCCATCCAGGAACGGTCTTTTTGCCCGATCGCTGCGTTATGCTCAAAATTTTATCCTCGGAATATCAACTATATGCCTGTGGTAAAATTTTTCGCAGGCCTTGATCTCGAACAAAAATCCTCGTTTCTGGACGGACACTACTTAGCAAAATGGTTGGGAAATGACAATTATAAATCACTAAAAACTTCCGATGGATTTTGTTATCCATTTAAAGAAGTGTTGACCTGATCTGATTTTTGGGTGTATTTTTAATTATTATGGATGCGATTCTCGAAAAACTGCCCGCCTTCGTCGATACAATCAAATCCATGAAGGAGACCATCATCGCCAACATCGTATTGATTGGCCAGATCCCCTGCCCCACGTTTAAAGAAACCCGACGTGTAAATGTTTTTTTAGATCGCTTGGCGGAACTCCAGGTGGATGAATGCACTACCGACGGATATCGGAATCCCATCGGTATTATCAGGGGAAAATCGAGAACCAAAGCGCCGATCTTCCTTGCCGCCCATCTGGATACCCATTTTGGGAAAGAAATTGATCATTATTATACCATTAAGAAAAACTCAATAACCGGTGCGGGTATCCTGGACAATTCAATCGGTGTGGGTGTTCTGATTTCGTTGCCGGAGATTTTCCGAAAATTAGACCTTCATTTTGAATCGGATATTGCCCTGGCAGGGGTTATTCAATCATTGGGGACGGGCAACCTGCGGGGCATCCGACATCTTTTAAAAACATGGGAAGGCCCTATAAGAGGAGCAGTCTGTGTGGAGGGGGGCGAAATCGGCAGACTCAATTATTATGCCGAAGGCATGATGCGGTGTGACGTTGATTGCAACATATCGGCACCCCTTGGCTGGGAACAAAATTTCAAGCCGAACGCCATACTGATGTTGAATGAGGTGGTTAACCAGATACTCCAATTGCGCTTACCCCAAAGGCCCCGGGCAAGGGTCATCATCGGAAAAGTGTCCGGGGGATTCAAACATGGTGTCATCGCCTATGATGGGAAACTGGGATTTGAGATCCAAAGTGACTCGGATAAAATGGTAAAAAACATCTTCAGGGACATTAAAGATATTGTTGAGGGAATTAGCCACGAATATGAGGTGGAATTGCAACTCAAAACCATCAGCAATATCAGTGCATCCAAACAAAGATACAACCATCCTTTGGTAAAAAGCGCAGTGGCTGTGATGACCAAGCTGGATATCGATCCGGTCAGCACGGCGAGTGAATCCGAACTGTCGATTTTTCTTTCCCGGAAGATACCGGCAGTTACACTCGGAATTACCCACGGAGAAAATTACCACCTGGAAAATGCGACCATGGAAATTGAACCGATGTTTAAAGGGATCGCCCAGATTATCGGTGTCGTCATGGCCATAGACAGCGGGATTTGTGATGAACAACAACTGGCTAAAAAGTAACACGTTCCATCATTCCGACTTTAAAGACCTCGGTCGTCTGGTCGAAGAAAAAAGGAAAAAGAACCTTAAAATATCCCTTTGTCTGCCCACTTTAAATGAGGAAAAGACCATTGCCAAAGAAGTTCTACTTATGCGGTCTGAATTGATGGCACGTTATCCGCTTCTGGATGAAATCCTCGTTATCGACTCCGGTTCAATCGACAAAACCAAGGAAATCGCCGAAGCCTTCGGGGCCGATTTCTATGAGGCCAATGATATTCTTCCTCACCTCGAAAAATATAGAGGAAAAGGTGAAAATCTCTGGAAAGCCCTTTATATCGCCAAAGTGGACATCATTATTTACCTTGATGCGGACATAAAAAATATCCATCACCGTTTTGCTTACGGGTTGATCGGACCGCTTCTTCTTTATGATCATATTAAATACGCAAAAGCATTTTATGACCGACCGATTGCAATCGGAAAAAACAAGCTCAGGCCCACCGGCGGTGGCCGGGTCACTGAACTTGTGATACGGCCTATGTTTTCCCTTTTCTTCCCGGAATTGACCCAGTTGATGCAGCCCCTTTCCGGAGAATATGCCGGTTTTCGTGAAATATTTGAAAAAATTCCTTTTCCCATCGGATATGGGGTGGAAACGAGTATGATTCTTGACATTTACACCCAATGGGGCCTTGATGTCATCGCGCAGGTGGACCTTGATCGGCGTGTTCACCGGAACCAGGACACGAAAGCTTTGGGCCGAATGTCGTTTGTGATTTTAAAAACCTTTCTTAATCGCACAGGCGAACTGGGATTGATCAATATGAAAGAAGATCTTCTCAATGAAATGATACAGTATAACCTTGTCAAGGATGAAATCCAGCCGCAAATTCTAAATATTCAAGGACATGAAAGACCGCCGATTATAGAAATTCCAGAATACCGGGAAAAATTCAAAGTCGAAGGGGCACCCGATAAACTTGCAGCACATTAAATTGATCGACAAATATAACCGTAACCTCAATTATCTGCGCATTTCCATCACTGACCGCTGTAACCTCCAATGTATATACTGTGTCCCTCGAAATCTTATTCCAAAACTACCCCATGAACAAATTTTAAGATACGAAGAGATCCTTCGTATTGTCCGGTTGGGTGTTCGCCTCGGAATCACAAAAATACGGGTTACCGGGGGAGAGCCGCTGGTCAGAAAAGGCGTATATGATTTTCTGGCTGAATTGACCAAAATCAATGGACTTTTGGATATATCGCTGACAACCAACGGTATTCTGCTTAAAGAGAACATCCCGAAAATCATATCCGCAGGGATTAAAAGAATAAATATCAGTCTGGACACCCTGGACAGAAAAAAGTTCAAGGAAATTACCGGTTACGATCGATTCCATCAGGTCTGGGAGGGAATCGAACTGGCCCAAAGGTCGGGAATTGATCCCATCAAACTTAACGTCGTTGCCCTGAGAGGGATCAATGATGATGAATTTGCTGATATTGCCCGTTTATCCTTTTCTTATCCGTTTCATATCAGGTTTATTGAATACATGCCTATCGGAAGCACCCGCAGAAGAATCGATGCGCCTGTGCTGGTTCCTGAAATAAAAAACCGCCTGAATGTTTTAGGCCGGCTGGTACCGGTTGAAAATGGAATGAATGATGGTCCGGCCGAGCGTTACAAATTTGAAGGATCTAAAGGCGAGATCGGGTTTATCAGCGCTTTAAGCCATCATTTCTGTGATCGCTGCAATCGCCTGAGACTAACGGC
>JAFDFH010000498.1 GCA_019309945.1 Deltaproteobacteria bacterium | reverse complement strand
ATTGACGGAAGTGGTCCGTAAGGTTCGATGGTGCAGCCCTTAAGCATTCCACATGGGACGTAAAGCGTTTAAATGGGCTTTGGCCCGTGGCACTGTGAGCCCTTTGCTGGTAGACGTCGTTGAGCCACAAATCGAAGGCCTCGTTAAGATCGTTAAGGCTTTGGCCCGTAAAGCCAACAAGAAAGTCCCCGCGTACGGTTCTGAAGAAGCGTTCAATTTTGCCACGCCCCTGGGGCTTGTAGGGCCTGGAGTGTACCAGGGCGATGCCCAGAGAGGCCGTAATGTGCTCGAGATGCTTGGATCGATAGGCAGCGCCGTTATCTACATACAGCTTTCGGGGTAGACCCCGCTTTGAAAGGGACTGTTTCAGGGCATCCAGTAAACATGTAAGTCGTTCGGACAGATAAAACTCACCGTGGGTAATCAGTCTGGAGTGGTCATCTAAGATGGCGATCAGGTAGGTCTTTTTTCGCTTGCCGCCGGCTTCTACCCGGGGACCGTGCATTACATCGCTTTGCCACATGTCGTTTGGTTGTTCTGCCTCAAACTTTCTGCGATCCTGCTGGGCTTCAGTGGGTTTCAGCAGCCCCTGCCGATGCAAAAAACGATAGACCGTCGATAAGTTGAGTTTGCCGGCGGCAACCAGCCGGCGTTTTTCCATCGCATCGATCAGGTGCCTGACCGGAGCCTTGGGCATCTGCTTTCGTATGGCAATAAGGCCCAAGCAGGTATCGTCATCCATGGCCCGGTTTGCACCATGATCCGATCGGCCCCGGGGATAAAGCGATTCAAGTTTGCCGTTACTTTGCCTGTAGAGCCTGACCCAGCGAAGAACCGTGGATCGGCCAATCCGGCTCTTTTGTGAAAACGGGATTTGCCACTTTCGGGCGCACTTGTCCCGGATGAGGCGCTCTTGCTCACCAGGGTCCAGTTGTACCCCATTTACCAGATCGCAAATGACACCAAATCGAAAGGCAGCCACCTGCTTTTTGTCTTCCTCTGTCATAAAAGATCCTCCTTTCTTTGTTTTGGATCCCTTTACGACAGAGAAAACCCCTTATCCAGGACAGCCTTCGGTAGGGTGTCCTAAATCCAGGGCCTGTGGCAGGCTACATGGAACCGCTCACGGGCACTTTACCCATGTTCATGAGGCGGTCAAACGCTACAAGCAGCCGGTCTTTGAAGCCCTGGCCAAGGTAGGCAACTGTGTTTTTGATCAGGGCCTTGAACCAGTGGCGCTGGCGGCTGCGTGACAATCCAGCCAAATATCGGCCTTGTCCGATACGCTTCGACAGGCTTGAGCGGATCGTCTCGATGGTTGCCTGGATACGAGGAAAATATCCACCGGGACGCAATCTGATAACACAGCAGCATTCGGGGCATCGGTAACGACGAAGTTGGATCTGCCCGGCAAAGTCATCGAAGTAGGCACCAACAAAACCATGCCCCCAAAGCTTGCTCATCTTGCATCTCGGACATACATCGGGCTTCGGCCAGGCATAGTCTCGCTTCTTGATAAAAATTTCCTTGAGATTGGCACAAACAAAGATTATCATTGCTCCACCTTTCTTGGACCGGCTTTCGGTCCTTGGTTGGCGGAAAGGGTGGATCTGTCTTCGAAAACTTCTCCACCCTTTCCCTCCATAAAAAAAGGGCCCCTGCCAAGGACCCATTTAATTCGACAATCTCCACCTGCTTGTCAATCTATTCTGATAATTTCTCCCTACTTCATATCCACGTACTCCGGGAACCTACACACGCACAAGAATGCGTATTAAACTGCCTGCCAGAACAAGAACGTAAGTCTTACTGATTTCTGTTAAACACCGATTTTCGCGCCAATACTTTTCAATGCTTATAACTAACCGATATTTTTAATGTTAGCCAAATAAATATTATAAAATCAAGCGGTTATCCTTTTGTTCTTTAATCTGCACGGCAAGATATCTTATATAGCATGACGGTTAAGTGCCTGCCAATCCAATGTTAAAACACATTGCCTAAAATACCAATACGAGCCGAACGTAAAACAATGAAGCACAAAATAGTTAATATATCAGCATGATATATCCCATTGGACATATTGAGCGCTTACGCCTCATTCTAAAAAGAATATGTTTTAACGTATTTTGGCTTGACATTATAAGCGACATAGTACATAAGAATAGCATGCGTGATGACAAATACTTCCTCTATCCTTTACATGATTGGCAGCGTCGCTACGAAGCTTTACGGGCTTCCTTTGTAGAGCGTCTGCCGGCTAAAATTATTCAGACATCAGTTCATTCATGGCAAAATTGATTTCTCCGAACCGGTGCCGGAAGGTAAGACTGCAAGACATCGAGTCGACTCCAAGATCCGATTGAAGATCTGCAACTGGAGAGGACACAGCTTGTCCGCCGGTGAGATTACCCAATTGCTATCCGAGGAAGGCGTGGAACTCTCCGTTCGTACAGTAGAACGTGTATTGGCCGAAGAAGGATTTACAAAGCTTCCGCGGCGTAGTCGTCTCAAGCTCGGCTGTACCGTCAAGGGCGCCAAGGTTCCGGCCGTATCAGAAACGATCACCATCAGTTCGGTTATAGGCAAACATGTTGGCTGTGAAGCTGCAGGTGTTTTTCTCTTCGCACCTTTTATTGAGAAGTTAGACATAAGCAATATTGTAAAACAAGCAGGCTTGCCCGGAACAAAGATGATTCCGGCCACCAGTTACTTGCTATCATTTCTCGCCCTTAAACTGATCGGCACTGAACGTTATGCGCATATGGGCGACCACGGGTTTGATGCCGGTCTTGGTCTTTTTGCCGGACTCAATGTCTTGCCTAAATGCACGGCCATGTCCACCTATTCATACGGGCTGGATGCAGTACACCTTTTGCGTCTGCAAAAAGCCTTTGTCAAACAAGCCAATAAACTTCGATTATATGATAGCAGCATTATCAATCTTGATTTTCATACTGTACCTCACTTTGGCGATGAATCGGTCCTGGAAAAACACTGGGCCGGAGCACGCAACAAAACGATGAAAGGAGCATTGACCCTGTTTGCCCAAGATGCCGCCTCAAAGCTTATCCTGTATACAGCGGCAGACATCAATCGAGATGAGGCCGACGATCAAGTACTGAATTTTCTTTCCTTCTGGAAAGGCATTCGTCGTGGTATCAAGTCCACTTTTGTTTTTGATTCTAAATTTACAACCTATGCCAATCTTTCTGCATTGAACACCCAGGGCATAAAGTTTATAACACTCAGACGCCGGGGCAAAAAACTGATCGATAAAATCAATAAGCTTAAACCCTGGAAACGCATCCATATCACTCATGCGAAGAGAAAGTACCCCCATCCCCAAGTCCATGAATCATTCATAACACTTAGAGATTATGACGGCGAACTACGCCAGATCATTATTCGGGGCAACGGCCATGAAAAACCG
The DNA here is from genome assembly GCA_019309945.1 of Deltaproteobacteria bacterium. Taxonomy (GTDB): domain Bacteria; phylum Desulfobacterota; class Desulfobacteria; order Desulfobacterales; family JAFDFH01; genus JAFDFH01. Next base: position 520 of record JAFDFH010000498.1, on the reverse strand, counting down.
GCCTTTTTGATCACCAATGATTTTGATGCTCCTTCAGAATTGCTTGTGAGCAACTACTCCCGCAGATGGCGCGTTGAAAATGTTATTTCGGAAGCAGTCAAGTTTTTCAATCTTAATGCCCTGTCTTCTCCTATCCTTGTAAAAGTTCACTTCGATGTTATTATGACCATGATGGCTGATACGTTATACAACATGCTGGCCCAAAAACTGCGTGGCTTTCAAGACTGTGATTCTCCCAAGATCTTTCGCCATTTTGTTAAAGGCAAGGCAAATATAACTGTCACCAATGGACAACTTACCGTCACATATCCGCGCAGAGCACATAACCCATTACTACGAGCGGTACCCTGGCATAGGTTGCCAAAATCAATTTCCTGGCTTGATTCTGTAAATCTTAATCTAAAATTCAGATGAATTTTAGGGTGAAAATCTTATATCGATATGACGGTTAAAACTAGCGCGAAAATCGGTGGTTAAGGGAAATATATAATCAGCCCAAGTGTGGCACATTTCTTGTTAT
>JAFDFH010000497.1 GCA_019309945.1 Deltaproteobacteria bacterium | reverse complement strand
GCATCCATGGCACTTGGCCGGATCGATCTCAGAATATCCATCCGCATTAATAAACGGTACGTTAAAGGGGCAGGCCCGGACACAGATCAAGCAGGCCGCACATATCTCTCCCTCCACGCGTGCAATCGCTGCGCCGAGATTAAGCGTATCTTTGGCCAACATGCAATGAGCCCTGCCGGCCGCAGCCTGAGCCTGAGCAATACACTCCTGGATGGTCTTGGGTGCATGTGCCGTACCGGCCACAAAAAATCCCGGGACCGGCAAGTCGATGGGTCTCAGTTTGATATGATCCTCAAGAAAATAGTTGTCGGTGGTTCTCGGTATATGGAATATTCTGCCCAGATCTTCGTTCGATTCGTCATCAGCGATCAATCCCGAACCCAGGCAAAGACAGTCCGCAACAACCGATATCTTTCGGTTTAGAATCAAATCATTAAATATTACTTCCAGCTGCTCTCCGTCGGCTCGAACCTCGGGCGGCTCGTCAGCCTTGTATCGAACAAAAATAACGCCTTTTTCACGGGCTTCTCTATAATAATCTTCATGAAATCCATAGGTTCGCATATCCCGATAAAGGACGAAAATTCTGACGGTTGGATTCAGTTCCAATAATCTGAGGGCATTTTTTACGGCAGATTGACAGCAGATCCGTGAACAATTCGGATTTTCATCACATCGGGAACCCACGCACTGGATCATTACAACGTTTTTAAACGCCTTGATCTTGTCCGGCTGATCTTCAAGCATTGCGTCCAAATCAAGCTGGGTCACGACCTTTTTATGCTCCCCCAGAAGGTATGCTTCGGGTCGGTGTGCTAAAGCGCCGGTGGCCAAAATGGTCACCCCGTGTTCTATCTGCCTGTAAAACATCTGCGGTGCTGTTTGGAGCCCGGTTTTAAACAGACCCGGCTTGCCCGTATGATCGACAATGAAGGCATTGGTTAAAACCTCGATGCGATCATGTTGGGTGGTTCTTTCAATCAGATCCGTCATATAGGCCTGTACATCATCCCCTTCAATCGTCTTCCGAATTTTTTTGGCAACACCACCTAATTCTGAGGACCGTTCTACCAGATATACCTTGAAACCCGTATCGGCCATACTCAAGGCAGCGTTCATCCCGGAGACACCACCACCGATCACCAGAACATCTTTATTCATGGAGAAAACATTGTTGGTTGCTTCATCGGGCCGATCAAAGTGAACCCAGGTGTCCTGATCCCGTATATTGGCCATTTCAACGAGGTATTTATTGAGGCCGGCCCTGCGAAGGGTATCCTGAAATTTTGTTTCGTGCGTTCTGGGAGAACACCCGCCGATGACCACCCGGTTCAGGTTCTTTTCTGTAATAACGTTTTGAATGCGCGTCATGGACTCCCGACTGCAACCATGACCGATCATTTCAGATATCTTGACATCGGGCAGTGTGCCGGTATAATCCGCCAGGTCATTGGCATCGATTACCCCGCCGATGTTTAACCCGCAGTCACATATAAAAACACCTATTCGGAGGGGTTCTTGACTGACATCACGCTCTGGCGGAAATTCCTCCGTAATTTCCGAGGTTTCCGAAATCATATTTATATCTTTTGAAGCACAAAATGCTGCGGCACTGGCCTGAACCATGGTTTCGGGAATATCTTTGGGACTTTCAAACATTCCGCAAACGTAAATACCGGGTTTAGACGTAGCAACCGGTTTGAAACCACCTGTTTTCGCAAAACGGTGTTCATTCAAATCAATTTCCAGTTTGGCAGCTAGCTCCTGCGTGTCCCGGGAAACCTGGAAGCCGGTGGAAAGTACCACCATATCAAAATCTTCCGACACATTGATATGTTCATCATCCGGGGTATAAATAATGGACAGAGATTCTGTTTCCGGATTATGAAAGACACTATGAGGGCGACTTCTAACCAGACGAATATTATAATCGTTTTTTGCCCGATTTAAATATAATTCATAATCTTTCCCGAAAGTTCGCATATCCATATAAAAGATGCTGGTTTCGATGGTGTCTTGAAAACGCTCCTTGGTTACGATGGCCTCTTTCAAAGCAAACATACAACAGACACTGGAACAATATGAAGCAGCACTTTGCTGGAGGCTGCGTGACCCCGCACACTGAATCCAGGCTATTTTCTGGGGGCGTTTACCATCTGAAGGACGGATGAGTTCGCCTTTGGTGGGACCGGAGGCAGATAATATACGTTCGTATTCCAAACTTGTTACCACATCGGGATAGAATGCATGACCCAAACTATCCAGCTTGTCGACGTCAAACACGTCGGCTCCGGGCGCCAGTACAATGGCATGGGCCTCCAGTTCTCGTACCTTTTGGGTATCTTCCGGGAGGATTGCATCTGCTTTACAAACCTTGATCAACTCATCAATATTGCTGCACTTATCGATATCGATCGAATAGGCATGCGGTATTGCCTGGGGATATCGCATACAGGTTGGCGCACGGTGATCTAGACCCGGGGAGAAACGAACACATTCGGGAAATTGATTATAACAATCCCCGCATGCCGTACATTTTTCAAGATCGATGTATCGGGGTTCGGTAATTAATTTTAATCTAAAGTTGCCCGCCTCCCCTTCGAATTCGGCGACCTGAGTCATTGTCAAAAGCTCGATATGCAAATGGCGGCCGCTTTCGGACAGATTCGGAGACAGGGTGCACAAATCGCAATTATTGGTGGGAAACGTACGGTCTAACTGAGTCATCAGTCCGCCGATGGAAATTGATTTGTCTATCAATACCACATCCCGATCCGATTCAGCCAGATCCATAGCGGCCCGAATACCGCCAATACCCCCGCCAATTACGAGTACCGTATTATTGTGTTTGAACGTATTTTGACCTTGCATTTGCACCCTTATCTTTCGTTTATTGTATATCTGGAATTGTTTTTACTTTTTGAATCCGTTAGTAATCGAACCCCCATAAAACGACATATCAACCGTCAAATTCCTGCATAATCGAGTATCACAGGAAGCCGATATTCCCAGCCGAGGGTAACGATCTGAACACCCTGGGAAAGTTCTTTTAGACCTGCAACGGTTTCGCCTGCAATTCGAAGACATTCAGTTTCCGTATCCGGTGCTTTTCGAATACGTTTGATCAGATCCTCCGAAATTTGGGCTCCCGGTTCGTAGTTGGCTATATATCTGGCTATTCCCACCGATTTTATGAGAAAAACCGTAGAGATAACCGGCACCCCCAATCCTTTGATCTTTTCCATATTAGAAGCGAAGTGATCTAAATTAAAGACAGGAGGCGTAATAACGTACTGGGCTCCTGCTTTAATTTTTTCTCCGGCAAACGATAATTCTTTTTCAAGCGCCGCATCGTCGCCAAACGGAGCGATGGTGCATCCCACGGTAAAAGAGGGACTTCCGTTAAGCTCAAAACCCGCGATGTCCACCCCTTCCTGGAGGGATTGGATGGCACCCAAGAGTTCCAGTTCATCTAAATCATTTACCGGTTTTGCGTCACGATGATCACCTTTGGCCATTTCTTCACTATGGGCAACAACAAGATTCTGAATGCCAAGCACATGGGCTGCCAGGATATCACCTTGAAGCGCC
>JAFDFH010000124.1 GCA_019309945.1 Deltaproteobacteria bacterium | reverse complement strand
AATCCAATGCAGATGACTTTTTACGGTGCGGCGCGGGAAGTGACCGGATCGATGCATCTTTTAACGACGGACAGTGACCACATCCTGCTAGATTGTGGTCTTTTTCAGGGACGGCGCAACGAAGCCACCGCAAAGAACCAGGTGCTACCCTTTGATCCGCGCATACTCTCAAATATCGTGCTCTCACATGCCCACATCGACCACTCAGGCCGAATCCCTCTGCTGACAAAACACGATTTTAGCGGGCGCATCATCTGCACACGGGCAACGGCCGCCGCCTGCAAATATCTCCTGCCGGACTCGGCCCGCATCCAGGAATCCGATGCTAATTATCTCAACTACAAAACCGTCCGCTCGGCGCTGTCTCAAATGAAAACCATCCCGGGAGAGCAAAAAGCCACCCGACGAGCAGCCAACCATATCAAAAAACTTCTAAAAAAGGACCATCACGATCTGAATATCGGCACCATTAACGATCTGCTCGCCCAACATCATTTGCACGGTGTACATCCGCTCTACAGCATTGAGGATGCCGAGACCGCGCTTAGCTATTTTGAAGGACACCCTTACCATAATCCGGTGTCGATCGGCCGGGAAATAACCTGTACGTTATATGATGCCGGGCACATACTGGGTTCAGCCATTAGCATGATCAGCGCCCGGGAAAACGGGCGGAAATACAAAATTTGCTACACCGGTGATATCGGCCGGTTTGACAAGCCCATCATCAATGACCCCACCCTGGTTTTTGCGGACGAAGATCGGGTGGTCGATTTGCTGGTTATGGAAAGTACTTACGGCGACCGTCTGCATGAGCCCGTGGAAAATTTAAAGCCCAGGCTTAAAAAAGTGCTGGCCGATACCTGCAGCCGCGGCGGAACACTGCTGATCCCGTCTTTCGCCTACGGCCGTACCCAGGAGTTGTTGTATGTCCTGCATGAAATCTACATCGAAAATGAACTGCCCAGGCTGCCCGTCTACGTGGACAGCCCCCTGGCCACCAAATTGACCAGAGTCTTTGGCGAGCATCCCGAAGTCTATGACCGACAAACGCGGGATACCTTTCTCAAAAAGGATCAAAACCCTTTTTGGTTTGACCAAGTTCATTTTGTCAACTCGGTGGAAGAATCAATTGCCCTTAACCGGGAGGAAAAACCGCATATCGTCATTGCGGCTTCCGGTATGTGCGAGGCCGGGCGTATCCTCCACCATTTGCGGTACAAAATTCACAATGAGCGCAATACGATTCTCATTGTCGGCTATATGGCCCAGCACACTCTGGGGCGACGAATTCTCGAACAAGGCATGGAATACCAAAAAATGGGGCGCAAAGGCCCCCCGCCCCATGTGAGGTTCCTTAAAAAAGAATATCCCCTTAAGGCTCATGTCGTCAAACTAAATGGATTCAGCGCACACGGGGATAAAACCGAAATGCTGCGTTTTCTCAAAGAATCCAACTTGAAAATAAAAAAAATCGCACTGGTTCACGGAGAAGATGATCAGATCTTTGCCTTTGCTGAGACCCTTAAAAATGAGGGTTTTGCGGTTATAGTGCCCAGAAGGGGTGAGACGGTGGCAATAAACTCGAGCAGTTTTTAAACCCTTGTTTTCAAAAATTGAAGGAAGTGCGCAAGAAGAAAACCGACCGAGCCTGGCATATCGCGAGTTTTCGTAACGCAGCCAGCGGGATATATCGGCGCTTAAAATGTGAAGTTATTTCTGAGAGACCCCTAAGGCTCAATCACTTTCGCCAGTACGATCCCGTTCTTCTCATACTGAATCTCGTATTTCGCAAGCTCTTCCAGCCGGTTCTTCTTGGTGATCAGGATATCTCCGGACATGGGATTCCGGAGCTCAACAAATCTTTCCCCGTAAAAGATAAAACTGGGCAGATTGTGACCCCACATGACCACATGATAGTTTCTTGCCCTGGCGATCATGGCCGCTTCTTTTACCGGTGACTGGAGCAGGTCGCCCATTCTTGGCATCATCACCAGATTGATGAAAACCAGATAAATGACAGCAGTCATGAGAGCCCGCTTGACCCGATCGACCTTACCGCTGAAGGCGATAACCGCCATCAAAAAGATAAGAAGGCCGGAGGCAACGTAATAACCGCAACCGAAATAGTTGCCCGCCGAGGACATGACATATACGGCAAACCGGTCATTGACAAAGGGAGCGACAGCCGGAATAAGTGCCGGCAAAACGGCAAGCAGGAACAGGAAAATCAATGCCGTCACCGTAAAGATCCGGATGTTCCTGATTTTTTCAAACACACAGGCATACAGCATAAAAAGCGGGGGATACCCGTAAATGACATAATGGGGAAGCTTTGTGCCGGCCAGCGAGAAGAAAATCAGGACAAACAGAAACCATATGAACCCGAAAGTCAGTACCGGCGGGAATAGATGGGTTCTAAACCCCTTAATCAGCGGAAAAATCAACCCCGCATAAGGCAGCGTACCGATAATGATTACGGGAATGTAGTAGAAAAAGCTTCCGGAATGACCCTCAAACGGCCGTTGAAAACGTTCAAGATTGTGTTTAAAAATGAAATCCTGAATAAATGCCTGGCCCTGATCCATATACTCCAGAACGTACCAGGGCATGGCAACGGCAATAAAAATGAGAATACCCACCGGATTAAAGACCGATCTTAGCCAGAATTTCACCTCTCCCTGGGTCATGCAGAAGAAAAAGCTAACGACCACCGGCACCACCACAGCCACCGGCCCTTTGGTTAAAAACCCCAGCCCGATGAACAGAAAAGCCAGATAGAGATGACGGCGTTTTTTTCCCACTAAATGGTCATAGATATTAAACATGGAAAGGGTCATAAACAGGTTCAGCAAGGCATCGGCAATAGCGGCCTTGCCGGTGATGGTGATCTGGATGGAACTGATCAAGAATAGGGCCGCCAGAAACGCCTTGTGGGTATCGAGATGCCGTCTTACGAAGAAAAACAGGGCAAGTGCCCAGATCAGGGTGGCCAGTGCGGAAGGGAACCGCGCCCCGAACTCATTAAGCCCGAAAACTTTGAAGCTAATAGCCATGCACCAGTATAAAAGGATCGGTTTGTCGTATTCCGGTCGGCCATTCAGATAGGCCGTAACGTAGTTCCCGCTCTCGAGCATCTCACGGGTCACTTCCGCATAGTAGCCTTCGTCTTCGTCAAAAAGGGGCATCTGCCCGAGGAGGGGAAACAGGCTGAAAAACGCGAGGATTACCAGTATGTAAAATAATTTACTTTCAGGAATAGCCGTGCGTAATACGTTCATAAAAGATTCATGATTACATCATCAATTTTATGTTCAGGCAACGGACTTTGCCTGAATATAGACCTCGTAAAACTTTGCTTATTAAGGGTGATGTATTGGACAATAACTCCGATTCCATTTAGTAGTTACGGTTCAGAGGTTAAAAGTTCAGAGATTCAAAGGTTGACAGTTTCATGATGCTTACCCAGTGAAATCAGCGGTTCGACAAGCTCACCGCTCTGAGCCTGTCGAAGGGTGGCATCTGAAAAATTCGCAAAGCGATTAACCCTGAACCTGGAACCGTGAACCTTTGAACCCAGACCGACCCAATGTCCAATCTTTATACATTATTGTATAATTTTAACGGGTTATATCAATATTTTATTAGTTGTTTTCGAGGTCTGGAATAAGATGTTTATACGATCCGGGCAAAGCCTGATCCATCTTTCATAGATAAGTTGATTGATTGATTTTATCTCTAAGCTTCCCCGAGCATTTAAATGTGACGACCTTTCTTGGTTCCAGCATCATATCATCCCCGGTGGCGGGATTGCGGCCCTTGCGTTCCCGTTTTTCTTTCACACAGAATTTTCCGAACCCACTGATCAGTATATCGCCACCTGATTCGAGTTCCTGCTTCATGATCTCCAACAGCATCTCAAGGGTTTCCGCGCTTTTGCTCTTTGTAAATTCGAGTTGGTTTTGGATGGACTCAACGATATCTGCTTTTGTAAGTGTCATAAAAATGGGCTCCTTTCCAAAATAAAATTTTAAATCCATATCAGGAAAAATTAACCGTTCACGGAACGTTGAAATTGGAAATTAGAAATTGGAAATTTGGTTGTCGCAATCTCTGTTTCTATAAATCACTGTTATCTTCAATCGCCTGTTTGTATTTGTAAGGTACAATAAAAGCTACATGCCAGGTTTTATCAAACGTCGGGTAAAGATCTCCGATGATTTCGTCAATTAAAGGTCCTTTGAGTATATCGCTCGCCCGATGGGTGTAATGAAAGAAAGGCGTTCGTCCTTCGTATTTAATCCGGCCGACGGTCTTTTTCATTTCCTCAAAAGTCAAGCTGAAAATCTTGTATTCTTCCATTATGATTCCCTCTAATATTTTTCCATTACCACAAAGTATTCACTCAGGCAATCCCTATTATACCGATTTTGTTCAGTTATGGTCCTTCCCAGCCCATAGACAGAACTTCTTTGATATTTTCCGGGTACAGCCGTGGGAATCTGCAGTTATTTTGGCCCCGGATTTTAGTTCCAGTGTTGTGAAGAAAAAAAACCGAAGGACCAATTTTTCCGGCGTTATGTTGGACGGTTGATAGGCCACGACCGCCTAAAACGGCTTTTGTCGATACGCCTGAATATTTTACAGGGCCGATTTAAAAAACCTTGCATATGGCATAGCACATGTTGTATCTAGTGTCCGTCCAGAAACGAGGATTTTTGTTCGAGATCAAGGTCTGCGAAAGGCAACATCTTCAGTCTGATGCCAAACCCCCATACTATGACGCCATCCTTGGAATTGACATCCCATATCTTACTCAAGCCAATGCCTTTAGGCAAATCCTCAAAAGATGGGGAGATACAAAGTTCAGCCCCGCCGCATCCGGGGATATCCTTTCAAGCGAAGAAAATTTCATCCTGAAAAAGGAGGGAAAATGACAGCCGAAAGAAATCATGCGATCACAGATTTGACTCAATTCGCGGTGGACGTGATCCGCCAATCCGGAAAGGAAGCAATGGCGTATTATGGCAAAGGCAACCCCAATCTTAAATTCGACATGGGACTGATCACCGAAACAGAGCTCCATCTGGCAAATTTTTTTAAAGACCAACTCCATGCTCATTTTCCCGAACATCAGATGTTTATGAACAACCATGCAATTGACAGGTATACGCATGATGAAAAACGGTACTTATGGATTTATGACGCATTGGACGGCGTTGCCAATTTTCAGGCGGGAATTCCGATCTGGGGGATCTCCCTGGCTTTACTCGAAAATTTCTGGCCCGTTTTCGGAATATTTTATATGCCGGCCACCGGTGATCTTTTTCGCGCTCTGGCCGGCCAAAAAGCCTTCCGGGGAGATACGGAAATCCACATTTCAGAACAGGCAACCCTAAATAATGAAAGCCTTTTGCTCATTTATTCCCGTTTCCATAATCATTACCGCTCGACATTCCCTGGGAAAATCCGTAACCTGGGGTGCGCTACGGCTCACATCTGCTATGTCGCCATGGGTCGTGCCGAAGCGGCTGTCATTACCAATGAATCCTATCAAGATCTCGCTGCCGCACGCGTCATCATCGAAGCAGCAGGAGCGAAATTTTTCAAAATGGACGGGAGTGAGTTTTTTCTTAATGAATACCTTGACGGGAAAAAAATCGACGAGCACCTCCTGGTCGTGCCCCCGGATACTTACGCAAACGTTCGTGACTGTCTCAAAGAGGTTTTTTAGTTGACCCGTTGCACCAATCCGAATCCGTTTATTTTGAGATTGCCCCGGTTTCTTCTACAACAAACGGCGAGCATCGCACCCCAATACTCATTTTTTTAACCCATATCCTGGCCGTGGATATCGCCTCTCCCTCTATATTCACCAAGTTAGGGAGTTCTTCTACAAAAGCAACATCGTCCATTTTAAATTCATAATAAAACGTGTTGGTGCTATATGGGTCTACGACTAAAATGACCTTGTCAGAATCATACGGGTGTCTCTGAGGCGATCCGGTAAATGCAACATGGGTTTTCTTCAATGCGCTTAAGTTCTTTGGTTTTATATAGGTTTGAATCTCAAATTTCACGGTCGCTTGCGGAAAGTTTTTCTTTGGCATGCTACGGCCTCCTTTCAACACCTATTGATTTCGCTTTAAGCTTATGAATTACCGGTTCTTCCATTCCGGTGTCTTTTTTTCAAGAAAGGCCCTAATTCCATGCTGGGCATCTTCGGCTGTAAGATTCAAGGCTATCGTATGTTTGGCATAATGCATGGCATTGTCATCCATCTGGTCCGCCTGAGCATAAAACCCCTGTTTACCAATGGCCAAAACAAAACGACTGGCCTCAGCGATCTGGCCGGCCAACTTCTGTGCTTCCTTGTCCAATTCTTCTAAGGGCACCACTTTGTTAATCAACCCAAGTGCTTTGGCCTCCCAGGCATCGATATAACGACCGGTCAGCAGCATCTCCATGGCCGCCTTTCTGCCAATGGCCCGGGTAATCGCCACCATAGGTGTGGTACAAAAGAGCCCGATCTTGACTCCGGGGGTAGCAAACCGGGCCCCTTCTTCAGCCACTACCAGATCACACCATGCCGCCAGCTGGCAGCCTGCCGCCGTCGCGATTCCCTGCACCTGGGCGATCACCGGCTGGGGAATTTCATGGATCATTTGCATCATACGGGTGCATTGATCAAAAATAAATTTATATTCTTTGACCCCCTGATCGAGCATTTCACTTAAATCATGACCGGCACAAAAATGGTGACCAGCAGCCTTGAGAATGATCACCTTGATGGACTCATTCGTGGCAATATCCGTAAAGGCATGGACCATTTCCGCGATCATTTTTTTTGATAGGGCGTTGATTTTATCGGGCTTGTTTAATGTCAGCAAACCGATGGGACCCTTTTGGGAATACTGAATCTCTTCGTACACGATAGCTGTTCTCCTTTATGCGGTCCAGGCAATATCCAAATTCGAATATCCAATGACCTAAACTGGCCAATCCGAATAATGCCTAAAATTATGGATGTTAATCATTTTAATTTAATTTAATCGATAGAATTCCTATCCAACTCAATAAACTTCATCCACTTGATGTGCCTGCAGCAAAACACCTTTTTTTCTTGCAAC
>JAFDFH010000496.1 GCA_019309945.1 Deltaproteobacteria bacterium | reverse complement strand
GATTGCGTGGAGCGGTCGCAGCCTGCAGGCAAAAGACCGCCTAACAGGACCGCAAGAACCACAAGAGATCCAAGGGGGTTATAAATTGTTCCATTGAGTTGCATCAGAAATCCTCCAAATATCGATAATAATGAGCGGATCGAGTTTCTTAGGTTCCAAGAATAATCACGGGTCAACAAGCCCTTTAAGAAGAATATCCAGGATCACATCCGGGTCTTCCGGATAAGGGTGCCGATCAGGCGTTTCAAGCCAGAGAAAAAGGAAAGCATTGCAAAGACTGTCAAGGGCAACGGCCAGTTGGTAGGGATCAGCGATCTTTTTAAACCGCTTCTTTTTCATCCCGTTCGCAAAAACAGCGGCGAGCGTTTCCAAGAAGCGGCCGTAGCGTTCCCGGATCTCAGGATCAAGCCCTGCCCTGACATTGAAACTTGCCCCCCTGGTCTCTGCAAAATAGAGACGTATCATCTGAACGTTGGCGGCGAAAACCTCGCCTTTGGCCCTGACGTAATTTCGCAGCTTTTCGATCTCGTTATCGGACGCTTCGATTGCCTCTGTGAGGGCACTGTGAAACTTATCGGACTGCTCCAGGACAAGGGCCTTATAGAGATCTTCTTTGTTTTCAAAAAACTTGTACATGGTCCCAACGGCAAACTCAGCTTTTTGGGCAATCTCCTGCATGCTGACATTGTGAAAGCCCTTCTCAGAAAAAAGCTCAAGGGCAGTTTCAAGGATCTCCTGCCGGTGTCTCAGAAATTCCCGCTCTTTTCTCGGTAACCGTTTCTTCTCCATTTTCCTCCTCTCAAAAGACTACGTCAAAATATGTATTCATAGTTTATAATATGACACGGAATTCATAAAGTCAAGAAAAAAAGGGATCCTGTTCCAAAATCACTGCAAACATCGATTCCCGCTGAAATCAAAAGGGCATTTCGGATATAGGGAGGCCTGCTTGTTGGGGGCACAAGAAAGGCCCGCAATTGGCGAGGTTTTAATCTTGATGTGAGTCTTTGCTTACTGCCGGCCCAAAAGATAAAAGGAGGTATTCAATGAGCGATTTTAAGAATGAGCACATGCAATTTGGGCTGTAAATACCATATCGTGTGGTGTCCCAAATATCGATTTGGGGTTATGAAAGGGCAGTGCAAAAGTAAGTAAAGGAAATCATTAGACAGTATGTGAGTGGAAAAACTGGAGATTCTGTAGCTGCTGGAACTAAATTTCCTTGAAAACCATATACACTTACTCATATCAATTCGGCCGAAATTTGCAGTATCTGAGATAATTGGTTTTTTGAAAGGGAAGTGCACTATCATAATTTTCGATAGGCACCTGGCACTCAAGAAACGGTACTGGGGTAGACACTTTTGGGCCAAAGGATACTTTGTGAGTATCGTAGGTCTCGATGAGGAAAAAGATTCGGATGAATAGGTGATAGGATAGGGAGCAGCAAGCAGGTGAGTACTGATCATCATTCCGATGCTGTTCCTTCCCGCAGGTCACCGGAACACTCTGATTTCAAGAAGTTAGGGGCCCGATTCATACCGGAATCCTCACCCTAGCCAAACAATTACACAATCCCATATGAAGCCCACAAAATATTTGATTTGAGTTTAAACTCAAATTAACATATTGATTTTATTAATAAAATATCTATTTTTTTCTTGACAAGCAACGTTTCCTTTTTTATGGTTGTTAGCCAGAAAGGAGGTGTTTTGTTATGAAAAATCAGTGGTACGAATTGGGTTTAAACTTCAAACTTGGGATATTTGTTTTTGGGATGGCTTTGTTGGGGTTTTTTGTTGGTTGCTCATCAACTCCGAATGTGAAACAGGCACGGGAATCTGTTTTGGAGGCGTACGAGCTACAAAAACCAGTAGTGGTTCAGACCTCAAAAAGCGATGATCGGCCTGACTGGACCAAGAACTCGGCGTCTGAAACAGACGGCAACATGTATTTTTCTGGTGGGTTTTTGAATGGATCAGACTATTCCTTGACAGTTCGGTGCGCTAATGCTGAAGCAATCAAGGTGGTTGTTCAAGGTATAGGCCAATACATTCGAACGGAGTTCTCGGAATATGTGCAGGGGTCCAATACTGGCTCTGGGGGTATTGAGCGCTATGTTGAGGACGGCATCGCTGTTTTTGCCAATAATCTTCATGTTCAGGGCATCAAACAAAAAGAGGTTTATTACGAACAGCTTTTTTCAGCCCAAGTCATGCGGCCAACGTACAATGTGTGGGTTAAGCTTGAGATGAGCAAAGCTGATTACTTGAAAGCCAAAGCAGATGTTCTTCAAAGGCTTAAGGATAGATTTTCTGGTGTCGGTGAGACTGAAGCCAAAAAGAAGGCTGAAAAGCTTCTTGAAGAACTGAAAAACGGTGCTCGGCGTGGAGTATAAGTTTTTGGCAACAATTGTGCTGT
>JAFDFH010000123.1 GCA_019309945.1 Deltaproteobacteria bacterium | reverse complement strand
AAAAATTCCTTCGGTATCCATGTCTACCGGTCTCAGCTTGACGTGGGCTTCCATGAAAAATCCTTCTGCATTGCGAGCCACCTTAATAATCGAGGCCAGTTCCTCGGTGTCTTCGGCCTCTATTCCGGCACTCAGTATCAGAAGATCGGCCCTGAACTGCAGTTGACGATTCAGAACATGGTCTTTAACGCTTACCTGGATGCTTGCATTCGTTGACGCCACCGTAGGGGGTTCTTCCGGTTCATAACGTAAAAACATGACGCCCTGTTCCCTGGCCATTCTGAAATAATCCTCCAAAAGGCCGTACATGCGGATATCGCGATAAAGAATATAAATCTGGGCTTCAGGATTCAGGGCCTTGATATGCAAAGCGTTTTTGATGGCACTCTGGCAGCAGATCCTGGAACAATTGGGGTATTCGGCGTTTCGTGATCCCACGCATTGAATCATGACCACCTGGTTTAGATCTTCAGCGCCTTTTTCTTCCAGACGAGATTCAAGTTCGATTTGGGTCATTACCCTTTCGTTCTCCCCATAGAGGAATTCTTGGGGGCGGTATTCATTTGCGCCGGTTGCCAGAATGACGATGCCGTGGTCAACCTTCCGTTCATACATTCCCGGCCCGACCAGAACCTCGGTTGTGAAGTTACCTTTAAACCCGGAAAATCCTACGATGAGAGATTGGAGCAATACCTGGATTTTCTCGTGGGAAGACACCTTTTGAATTAAATCTTCAATATATTTTTTTATGTTGGCACCCTCAATGGTGGCGTTTAACCGATTCGCCAAACCACCCATTTTTTGTTCCTTCTCAACCAGAATGACCTCAAAACCCTGCTCCGCTAATCCAAGGGCGGCATTCATCCCGGAAACACCGCCACCGATGACCAACGCGCGTTGAATAACCGATATTCTTTTCTCCTGGAGCGGATGGAGCGTTGTTGCACGGGCAACCGCCATTTGAACCAGCTTTTGGGCTTTTACGGTAGCCCCCTCGGGATCATCGGAGTGGATCCATGAATCCTGGTTACGGATATTGGCCATTTCAAATAGGTACTTGTTCACACCACAGGCCTGAAGCGTATCCATGAAGATTCCTTCATGGGTCTTCGGTGTGCAGGCGGCTACCACCAATCGGTTGATGCCGTGCTCCTTGATCAAATCCTTCATTTGATCCTGGGTGTCCTGGGAACAGGTGAAAAGATTCTGTCCGGCGTAAACGACATTAGGAAGGGTTGCCGCGTATGCTTCGACTTCAGTGACGTTGACAACGCTTGAAATGTTGATCCCGCAATTACAGACAAAGACGCCGATCCTGGGTTCCTGGCCGGCCACATCAATCTCTGCTACGACTTCCACCTGGGGGGTAGCGGTACCGCGCGCCTTGCTCAGACGCCCCCCGGCCGCACATGCGGCCGCACTTGCCTCTATAACAGAACTCGGGATGTCCTTAGGTCCCTGGAATACACCGCAGGCATAAACCCCGGGGCGGGACGTTTCCACCGGTTTATAAGGCCGAGTAACCGCAAAGTTATACTTGTCAAGGTCAACTTTAAGCCGCTTGGCAAGTTGGACCGTTGATTCAGGAATCTGCAACCCCACCGAAAGGATGACCATATTAAATATTTCTTCTTGCAACATACCTGAATCATTTACATATTGAATAGACAAATCCCCCGCAGAGCCCACCGGGTGAATCGTGTGAATCCGTTTTTTGACAAACTGAACACCAGCTTCATCAATCGCCCGGAGGTAATACTTTTCATAATCCTTTCCAAATGTTCGGATATGCATGTTGAAGATTACACAATCAAGATCACCTTTGGCATGTTCCTTGGCGATCATCGCGTCCTTTATCGCATACATACAGCAAACCGATGAACAATAGCCGTTACCGCACCGATTTACGTCTCTGGATCCAACACATTGCAGCCAGGCAATCTTTTCGGGTTCTTTTCCATCCGACGGTCGTTCCAGATGGCCCATGGTTGGACCCGAAGCGCTAAGAATCCTTTCAAATTCCAGGCTCGTCATTACATTGGGATGGGTCCCGTAATGATAGAAATGCCTTAGATCGCTTGAATCAAAGGGTTCGCTGCCGACCGTAAGGATCACAGATCCGACCGCTATCTCCTTAATTTGCTGTTCTTCATCATGCTGCACCGCTCCGGGAAGGCAGGCTTCCACACACTGATAACATTCCGAACAGATACCGCATTGCAGACATCTTGGGGCCTCCTTGGCGACCCCTATCTCGTCAAATCCGAGTTGGACTTCATTGAAATTTTTTATACGGTTTTCCGGTGTAAGACATGGCATCGGTCCCCGCGGTATAAGCGCGCGTCCTTCCGTTGGAACATCTTTTACCCCCTCCCAGTCCTTGTGCCTTCCTTCTCGCAAGTCTTCTCCCCGGATAAAGCGGCCCATCGATATGGCGGCCTCTTTCCCTGCCGCAATGGCCTCCACAACGGTTCGGGGGCCGGAGACCGCATCCCCACCGGCGAAGATGTCCGGGTCCGCAGTTTGCAGGGTTAACCCATCAACACTCATCGTCCCCCACGCGCTCAGGGTGCAGGCACATTCCTGAGTAAGACAGGCCCAATCAGACTCCTGGCCGATGGCCGGAATGACAGTATCCACTTCCACGGTAAATTCAGAACCGCCAATCGGCATCGGCCGGCGTCGGCCACTGGCATCCGGTTCACCCAACTCCATTTTAACGCACTCAATGGCCTTGACCTTGCCGTTTGCTCCGATGATTCGAATCGGTGCGGTGAGGGTCATAATTTCGATGCCCTCCTCGCGACATTCTTCGATCTCTTCCGCATTGGCGGGCATCTCTTCAAGACTTCGGCGGTAAATAACAAAGGAATTAGCAGAGCCCGTTCGAAGCGCCGTTCGCACCGAGTCCATGGCAACGTTGCCACCGCCGATGACAGCGACCCGATCCCCTAACGACACCCGCTTCCCGAGATTGACTTCCCTTAAAAAATGAACGCCCGGATAAACGCCGTCAAGATCTTCGCCTTCAATCCCCAAAGCCTTGCACTCATGGGCGCCGATACCCATAAAAATCGCTTTGTAGCCCTCTTTTCGAAGCTGGTCGACGGTAATATCCTTTCCAATCTCCACGCCGGTCTTGAACTGAACGCCCAGATTTTTAATTACCTGTATTTCCGCCTCGATGATGTTCCTCGGAAGTCGATAAGCAGGGATCCCTACGGTTAACATCCCGCCTAATACCGGAAGTTTTTCGAAAATCGTCACCCGGTAACCCTGGATGGCGAGAAAATAGGCGCAGGTAAGTCCTGCGGGTCCCGCACCGATAATGGCCACGCGCTCTTCTCTTTGTTCCTCGACTTCCGGGGCATAGAGGAAGTCGTTTTGCAAGGCCCAATCTCCCAAAAAGCGGTGGAGGTATTGGATGGCCAGAGATTCATCCATATCATTGCGGGTACACACGCCTTCGCAGGGATGGTGACAAACACGGCCGCAGACGCCTGGAAAAGGGTGGTCTTTTTTAAAGAGCTCAAGGGCTTCTTTAAATTTTCCTTCGTTCATGAGGGCGATATAGCCCTGAACACTGACATGTGCAGGGCAAGTTGCTTTGCAGGGGGCCGTTCCCCGCTTGCTGATGGCAAAGGCGCCCGGAATTGCCTGATCATATTGTTTGTAAATGGCTTTTCGTGTGGAAAGGCCTTTGTTATAATCATTCGGAAGATCGATGGGGCATACCTTGATACAATCGCCGCAACTGGTGCATTTGGAGATATCTACATAGCGGGGTAATTGCCGGACGCGTGCCCTGAACCGGCCGGGTTCGCCCTCAAGATCCAGAAGTTCGCTGTTGGTTAAAAGTTCTATGTTGAGATGCCGGCCGACCTCGACCAGTTTCGGTGAAATAATTCACATGGCACAGTCGTTGGTGGGAAAAGTCTTGTCGAGCTGGGACATGAGTCCCCCGATTGCCGAGGATCTTTCCAGGAGGTAGACATAGTATCCCGAGTTCGCAAGATCCAGGGCAGACTGCATGCCTGCAATTCCACCGCCCACGACCATGACCGCGCCGGTCAGGGGGGAGGTTTCTTGAGATTGGCTCGTTTGAACATCATTTTTTGGTTCCATTGCGTTTACCTCATTCAATTCCAAATCCTCCTAAAATCTCCGGAAGTCTGTTTTCCCAACCAATAGTTGAAATCATGACGCCGCTGAATCCTTCCGCCTTTAACTTAACGACCATTTCCCCGGCGATCTGTATGCATTCCCGCACCTTATCCGGGGCCTTTTGGATCCGTTTGATCAAGTTTCCCGGAATATGGACATGATCTAAATTCCGATCGATGTAACGCGCCATTCCAATCGACTTGAGCAGCAAAACCGTTGGAATCAGGTTCACTTTACGGTGATCGATATGTTTAAGAAACGGTTCAATTGTTGCGATATCAAACAGGGGGGGAGTGATAAAAAATTGAGCCCCGGCCTCAAATTTTTTATTCATCTGCGCCAGTTCCTGTTCAAGATCCTCCACCTGCACTCCTGAATTGACCGTGGACCCGATGACAAATTGGGGGGCACCGGAAAGTTCAACGCCTGCCATATCCCGGCCATTTTGGAGTGTCTGGATTGCCTGCAACAACTCAAACAAATCGATATCATAGACGGCCTTGGCCTGATGGTGATCCCCGAAACTGGGATCCTCTCCGGTTACCGCCATGACATTGGTGATGCCGCACCCATAGGCCGCTAGAAGATCCGCCTGAAGAGCAATCCGGTTTCGGTCTCGGCAGCAGACCTGCATGACGGTTTCCATGCCTTTTTTCTGCAGAATCATGGCAGCGCCCAGAGAGCTCATGCGCATTACGGCATTACTCATCTCCGGCACTACAAAGGCGTCCACGGCGCCTTTTACCCGGGTGGCGTTATTCACCATCATAGAAATATCCACTCCTTTGGGCGGCTCCAGCTCTGCAAGGATGGCGAATTCCCCTACGTCGAATTTGTTTTTTAAGTGCATTTGTGTACCTCGTTATAAAACCAGAAAATTAGGTTAGCTTTTTATTTATGCATGTTAGCAACAACTGTGCCGACAAAAATTGTGTTTGTATTTTTTGACTTAAAATATTTTAATTCAATAGGTTATGGATAATTGGGCAGGTTTGAACGAGTTTAGCGTAAAAACAAATGATAGCGGATGGGATGCCAAATTGGACTAAAGAGGTAATAAATAACTTTAAAATCAAATTGTTAAGATATTATATGCCATTTTGGCATAGTCCTTTTTGGAATTCGGAAATAAATACGGATGAACCCCGCCAGCAAAAATGCCGTTTAAGCGGAGAAAAGCAAATCCCATTGATTTAACATAAAATTTATCCTATTAAAGCACCTAACCCGGACAAGCCGGAACCAAAAATATTTGCCACCAAGGCACAAAGACACGAAGGATTTTATTTTGTTATTCGTTCTTAGTGTCTTGGTGTCTTGGTGGCGAGAAGAAAAAAGTTTTGCCACAAAAAGCACAAAATTCACAACTAAGGAACTAATCGATTTAGAAAGGACAGGGAATGGAAAACACCATCATCGTGATCGACGACGATCGGGATTACCTTGATATTATAAAAAAGGGGCTAAATTCAGCCGGTTTTAAAAATGTACGGATTGAAGATAACCCCCTGAAGGTGGCATCCGTTTTTGAAGGGGGCCAGGAATTTGATATTGCCCTGATAGATATGAATATGCCGGATATGGACGGGATGGAGCTCCTTGAGGTCATCAAGCATAACAGCCCGAACACGGAATGCATCATGGTGACCGCCGTCAACGAAGCCCGAATCGCAGTGGAATGCCTGAAAAAAGGTGTGTATCACTATCTTGTAAAACCGGTACCCCATGCCGATTTGGTCCTGACGATTAAAAGGGCCCTGGAAAAGAAAAGACTTCTGGATATCCTGGATATCGAGAAAAAAACAACACGACCTCAACTATCGAACCCGGAACCATTTAAATCCATTGTTACCAAATCATCCAGCGTATTAAAGGTATTGAAAGCAGCGGAACTGCATTCGGGCAGCGATGTCCCGATTTTGATTACCGGGGAAAGTGGAACCGGCAAAGAGCTTTTGGCCAGAGCCATACATACAGCCAGTCCTCGTTCCGGGTTTCCCTTCACGCCGGTGAATATGGCCTCGATTGCCGGCAGCCTGTTCGATGCTGAATTCTTCGGACACACAAGAGGCGCCTTTACCGGTGCGGAAAAAAACCGAAGCGGGTATCTGGAACACACCCACCAGGGAACCCTCTTTTTAGACGAAATCGGTAATTTGCCACTTGAATTTCAGGGTAAGCTATTGCGGGCTCTGCAGGATGGAGAATACATCAAGATCGGAACCAACACCCATCAAAAAGCGGATGTCCGGTTTATTGCGGCCACCAATGAAGATTTGGATAAAATGATCGCGAAAAAGAAGTTTCGCAAAGATCTGTACTACCGCATCCGGGGAGGCTGGCTGCATCTCCCGCCTTTACGGGAGCGGGCAGAGGATATTCCACTCTTAATCAATACATTTTTAAGTGAATTTTCCAATCATACCGGGAGAAACCGTATTGCGGAAGGGGCCATGGCGTTACTGATGGCTTACGATTATCCGGGCAACATCAGGGAGCTGAGGTCCATTATTCAGGCGAGTGTAAACCTGGCCCAGGGGAAGCCCATCTCCGTAAACCTTCTCCCAGCGCAAATACAAAAGCAAAGATCGTTTTTAAAACAGGGCCAACAATTGAAATCCGGACCCATCATTCCCCTTGCACAGGTTGAAAAGTCTTACATTCTTAAAGCGTATCACCACACCGAAAAAAACAAATCCAAAACCGCCAGAATCCTGGGCATCGGCTTAAATACCCTGCGAAGAAAGCTTGAATCATATGGGGTAAGGTGAGGATGTCCGTCCAGAAACGAGGATTTTTGTTCGAGATCAAGGCCTGCGAAAAATTTTACCACAGGCATATAGTTGATATTCCGAGGATAAAATTTTGAGCATAACGCAGAGATCGGGGAAAAAGACTGTTTCTGGATGGACACTATTTAGGCGCCTTTAGGGTTTTATCCGCTTGGCAATCGCTCGGCCGGCGAGAATGCCACTCGCTGATGCCTGAAGCAAACCTCTGGTAATGCCGGCGCCGTCGCCAATGGTGAACAGATTGCGCACCTGAGTTTCCATTTCCGGGGACAAATCGATCCTGTTTGAATACAGCTTAACTTCCACGCCGTATAACAACGTGTGGCGCGAATATACGCCCGGAGCCACTTTATCGAGCGCCTGAAGCATTTCGATAATGCTCAACAGGCACCGGTAGGGAAACACATAACTCAAATCGCCCGGAGTCGCTTGGGGAAGGGTCGGCCTCGTGAGACAACGGTCAATACGTGCCTTGGTACTGCGCCGGCCTGCCAAAAGATCTCCCAGTCTTTGAACAATCGCGCCCCCTCCAAGAAGATTTGCCAGTTTTGCAATGTAGAGGCCATAAGCAATGGGATCATCGAAAGGCTCGGTAAAGGCACTACTCACCAATATAGCAAAGTTGGTATTTTCGCTTTTTTTTTCGGCATAACTGTGACCGTTTACGGTAATAATTCCGTCACTTTTTTCGGTTACCACCTCCCCGTAAGGATTCATACAGAAAGTGCGCACCTTGTCATCAAAGGTCTTGGAGTAGTAAATAAGTTTCGATTCGTAGATCTTGTCGGTGATTTCCTTGAGCACGGTTCCCGGTAATTCCACCCGTATGCCAATATCCACGGGATTGGCCCGGGTCTTAAGTTTAAGGGCCTTGGCCTCCGTTTTCATCCAGCTTGCCCCTGATCGGCCAGGGGCGGCCACAACAAAACGGCTGGTAATGACTTGCCCATCCGCCAGTTTGATTCCCTTTATCTGACCATCTTCGGCCAGAAGCCTTTTGACCGGACACCCCGTGCAGGTTTCAATTCGGCCGGCCATGGATGCCCGCAGGCGGCCCAAGACTTTGCGGCAGTTTTCGGTTCCAATATGCCGAATACGTGCGGGCACCAGCTCAAGGTCGGATAGGCGGGCGCGATCGGCAAGATTTTCCAAGGCTGGGGATGCCTCACCAAAGACATGGCCCGGGGCCCCATGGGCCACATATATTTCATCAGCCTTTGTAAGAAGGTGGTTAAGGGAATCTTGGTCAAGGAATTCCCCCAGGTTTCCACCGACCTCAGGGGATAGCGTCAGTTTACCATCACTATATGCACCTGCACCTCCCCAGCCGCAAAGCATGTCTTTTGGGCTTCGGCGGCGGCGCTGCTCCAGGTCCTTGCCTTGCTCCAGCAAAAGAAGACGATCGATACCAAGATCGGCCAGGGTGAGGGCCGTGAAGAGGCCGGCCGGACCGGCACCAACGATAATCACTTCATAGTCCACGGATTATCTCCTGAGCAGTGCTCAAGTTTTGTTTGGAGGCGAGCTTTCAAATCGATTGTTTGGCTTTAGATCACAACAACCGAATTCTCATCGTTTCCGTATGGTGTTGGCACATACTTATCCGCATGCAGGTCATTTTCCCATTTTGTCTCGTCTAACAGATATCGAAACTGATATTCCCTTTCCAAGTCGAGATCAATGGTGACTGTAAAGGCCCCGTTTTTTAACTTCTTCATAGGAGTGGCATAGATATCCCAGCTATTAAACTCCCCTACAATGTTAACGGTTTCAGCGAATTGGGGAGTTTCTTTCTCCAGTCTGAATGTAACCTTGCATACGGGTTTGCTCTTAAGATACTGTTTTTTAATACTCATCATAATCTCCTTTTTGTGTTTCCAGTGAGATTGTATTTTTTGAATCCAAAATCGAGCCTGGATGGATTTTTCGATCAGCCATTAAATAGCCCCGAAAAGGATAGTAATTCAGGTTTCTCAGAAGTGATAATGTCTAAAAAGGGCTTGTATGTCAAGTTATTAACAAATCGGTAATGCTCCCAGTGAAAGTTAACAAAAGAAGGGTAACCCTGAACGGTGAACGCTGAACCTGTGAACGCCTATTTTATTCTTTATCCATGCAGAGCACTGTCTATCGCTTTAAAGGAGGTTTCAGCCATGATCTCGGTAAGGGTCGGATGAGCATGAATCGTCTCAGACAAATCCTTAACGGTACAGCCCATCTGCATGGCCAGGGTTGCCTCGGCGATCAGGTCGGTGGCATGGGGTCCGATAATGTGAACGCCTAAAATTTTCCCACTTGCGGTATCAGAGACAATTTTGGCCTGGCCGGAAATTTCCCCGATAACATGGGCTTTCCCCAGGTTCCGGAAAAGGGCGCTGTCGGACCGCATATTATACCCCTGCGATTTTGCCTGGGCTTCGGTTAATCCTACGTTCGCAACTTCCGGCATGGTATAGATCGCGCCGGGTACGATATCATAATTCATGATTCGCCTTGCGCCCATGGCGTTTTGAGCAGCCACCCATCCCTCGGTTGAAGCCACATGGGCCAGCATAATTTTGGACGGTCCCAGCACGTCTCCGATTGCATAAACTCCGGGAACACCGGTTTCCATCATCTCGTTGGCAATAATCCATCCTTTGTCGTCCGTTTTAACCCCAAGCTTTTCAATCCCGCTATTCGCTGTATTCGGCTGGCGACCAATACAAACCAGCACACCATCCACTTCAATGGTAGAAGATTTGATACCGGCTTGATCTTTTTCAGAAAGAAATGGGGAAGGACCGATGCTGACACGAACGCCTGCTTCCTTATCATCGAATTTAGCAACTCCCCGGTTGACCATGACCTGTATGTTGCGCTTTTTCATCTCCCGTTGAAGAATCTTGGAACAGTCTTCATCCACTGACGGAAGTGGAAGCACCCGTGACAGGGCCTCAACAACGGTTACCTTTGAACCAAGGGATGAAAAAATAAATGCAAACTCACATCCGATGACGCCCCCGCCAATGATAAGCATGGATTTGGGGATCACTTGAAGATCGAGCGCATCGTTGCTCGATATAATCCGTTGCCCGTCGAACGGAAATGCCGGAATACTTGAAGGCTGGGAGCCCATCGCCAGAATCAGCCGGTCCCAGGACACCTGAATCGCGTTGCCCTCTTGCTGCTTCACAATCATCTTGTGGGGCCCCGCGATCGTTCCGCAACCTTGCAGATAATGAATCTTATGGTGTTTAAAAAGCCCGAGAATGCCTTTCGCCTGGCTTTGAATCACCTTTTCTTTCCGTGCCATCAAGGCTTGCATATCGATTAAAAATTTCCCATTCGTCTCGATCGCAAATTCAGATGCTCTGTGGAAATGATCCATCATTTCCGCGGTAGTTTTCATGATTTTTGAGGGGATACATCCACGATTCAGGCAGGTGCCACCCACACGGTCGCCCTCGACAATAGTGACCTCGGCACCCATCTGGGCAGCCCGTATGGCCGCCACATAACCCCCGGGTCCGGCCCCAACAACAACTATTTTTACCGCCATAATTTAAGAACCTCCTCTTTCACTGACTTCCGCCCGCTGTTCACGCTTATATGCAAAAACTGTAACTTCTCAAAAACTTATGGTTAAACGGTTAAACCTACCAGCGGAGTCATCCGGTATTTTTTTTCAAAGCGGGCAACTGTTTGAAGCCGTTTAGGGCGGCTTACAGTGATCCGAACAGCATAAATTGTTGGTTGTAGCCTGTTTGTGCTAAGCAACACACTCATTTTAGATCCCGTGCGCGGGTCACTGTTAGGCGCCCTTAACGGCAAGTTTTGGCCGTATTGAAAAAAATTGCCGGATGACGTAGCGGGCCTACCAGAATATATTGAGAAGTTACCAAAAACTTGCCTATTTCAATAAAATTGTCAAGATTTTTGAGGGTTCCCTAAATGATTAAAGAAAAGTTTGACAAAATCATCAGTTTAATATATTTAGTGCCCGAACGAAAAATAGATCGTTTTTCGTAATAGTTCAGGCACTATAATATTAGCCATACACATACAACCATGAAAATTGATAGCACCACCATCGCCATTCTCAAGCACCTTCGACAAGGAAGAAAATCTTTTAAAAAGATTGCCGGTGAACTATCACTTTCAGAAAATACAGTAAGAGCGCGGGTTAACAAGCTCTTAAGCCAGGGTGTTCTGGAAATTTCCGGACTAGTTGATCCCGAAGCAATCCCTGGGCATCGCGTGGTCATGGTCGGTGTCAAGCTTAAAACCATGGCGCTTGTCAAGAAGGGCGAGGAATTCAGCAAGTTAAAGGGCGTTGTTTTTGTAAGCGTGATAACCGGTCGATTTGACCTGATGCTACAAGTTCTTCTCAAAGAAGGATTCGGTCTCCTCGAATTTTATACTGAAGAGGTATCAAAAATCGACGGGGTTCAATCCGTGGAGACGTTTGTGGTATATAAAAGTTATAACTTAAAAATTCCATATATTTTATAATACTAACCAAAGGAGATGGAACCATGAAAGAAATCAGTGAATTAAACTTACCCGCAGAGATACGCTATACCGAAGACCATGAATATGTCAGGCCTGAAGATGACCGGGTAAGGGTCGGCATCACCGACTATGCCCAGGACCAGCTTGGTGATATTGTTTTTGTTGAGCTGCCCCAGGAAGGGGATACCTTTGAGAAGGGGCAAGAATTCGGAACTGTGGAATCCGTCAAAGCCGTTTCTGAGTTGTACATGCCGATCAGCGGCGAGATCCTGGCCGTCAATACAACCCTTGCCGAACAGCCTGAGACGGTGAACACCGACCCCTACAATGACGGATGGATGATCGAGGTCAAACCCGACAATCCCATAGAACTGGATGCGCTTATGTCGAAAAACGCTTACCTTGAAATGCTGAAAGGAATGGAATGATG
This sequence comes from Deltaproteobacteria bacterium, assembly GCA_019309945.1. Lineage (GTDB taxonomy): Bacteria > Desulfobacterota > Desulfobacteria > Desulfobacterales > JAFDFH01 > JAFDFH01. Next base: position 134 of record JAFDFH010000123.1, on the reverse strand, counting down.
CGTTACTTGCCTCATACGAGTGAAGACATTACTTCAATGCTCCAGATCGTGGGGGTCGATCATCTCGACGATCTTTTCCGATCCATCCCGGAAGACTGCCGCTGCAAGGACAAGCTCAACCTACCGGAACCCGT
>JAFDFH010000495.1 GCA_019309945.1 Deltaproteobacteria bacterium | reverse complement strand
CTTTTCACTCCGAAGACGTCAGGGGATTATCTGGTCTAAAAAAAACCTTGACAAAATAATCAGGATTATCCATACAAGAAACGTTTACTACTAAATTTTACAAATCGTGCAGCTTAATGGTGCCCCAGGGGCAAAATAGGGAAACCGGTGGAAAACCGGTGCGGACCCGCCGCTGTAATCGGGGACGAAACCCGCAAATAGCCACTTATCCGTTACCAAGCGGATGGGGAAGGCGCGGGAAGTAGAAAGATCCGAAAGTCAGAAGACCTGCCATTAAGATTCACGTTTGGGATGATGGCAAATCCTCAAGCGACAAGTCGCTTGAGGATTTTTGTTTTTTGGAGGCCTTGTTCAAAAGGTAAAATAATGAAAGCAGCCGTTCTACTGCAGCCCATATCTCTTTAAAATCAATAAAGGAGGTGCAACATGAAGGATAGCATGAAACAGTTTGGACAATCCATCAACCGTCTGATTGCAGGAGAAGATCTCAGTCGGGACCTGACGCGGGATCTCTTTTCGGAAATTCTATTAGGAGAGCAGTCGGAAATTCATCAGGGCGCGTTTCTCTCAGCCATTACGGCAAAAGGCCCGAATCCAAAGGAAATTGCAGGCGCTTGGCAGGCCATTTATGAACTCGATACGATCAAAGTTTCACCGAGCATTAAAAAGCCCCTTGTCGACAATTGCGGTACAGGCATGGACGGCTTTAAAACCTTCAACATCAGTACCTGCTCGGCAATTGTGGCGGCGGCCGGCGGCGTGTGTCTTGCCAGACACGGGGCAAGAGCGATTACGTCCAGATGCGGAACCGTCGATATTTGTGAAACGCTCGGAGTCGATGTCGAGTGTCAGTCCGAAACAGTTCAGAAAAGCATTGAAAAGACCGGAATCGGTCTGTTCAACGGTATGAGCCCCGACACCCACCCGCAAGCCCTGTTCAGAATCCTGTCCCGGATGAGGTTCGGCAGCATTCTGAATATCGCGGCATCACTTGCAAATCCGGCAAATCCCAACTGCGGTGTACGAGGAGTATATTCCAGGGAAATGATCGACCCGGTGATTCAAACGATGAAAGAAATCGGTTTCAAGAAAGCTCTTGTATTTCACGGCATGACAGGAAACGGCTCAGGAGGAATTGATGAGCTCTCTCCGGTGGGAGAAAGCTATGTAGCCGAATTGGAACCGGACGGCAGCATCGTGCACTATACAGTCGATCCCGAGTCGGTAAATCTGAAAAACTCCATAGCGTTAAAAGACATTGCGGCGGGTGATAACCGGATGGAAGAAGCTTTAAGACTTCTAAGGGTGTTATCAGGCAAAGACACAGGTGCCTTGTATGAAACGGTCTGCCTGAATGCTGCACCGATTTTTTATGTGGCCGAAGAAGCGGATGATTTACTCAAAGGCGTAGAAAAGGCACGGGACACTATCGATTCCGGGCTGGCCCTTGATAAATTGAAGCAATGGGTGCAAGCTCAAAATCGAAACCCGCGGGCAGGAGAAAAAAAACTTACATCACTTTTGGAGATGCTTTAGACGAAATCAAAGGCATGATACGGCATCCGTGCGGCATCGGCATGAATGCGAAATGGATAGATTTGAACCTTAGAAATGAGTAGAGGAGTTCATTGCATGAGACGATTTTTGAAAAGAGGGTTGATCGGAGTAGCATTATTGAGCATGTTATGGGGAACCGGCAATGCCGGGGAAACAGGGCATTATGTCAGTGGCGTAGAGGGAATAAAAGCGGCAACGGTACCCGGTCCGGGTGTTTACTACAAAATTTACAACGTGTTATACAAAGCTGATCGCCTCGCAGACGGTAACGGCAATGAACTGGATGTCGGCTTCGATGTAACCGTTTTTGCCAGTGCACATCGATTTATTTGGGTAACCCATAAAAAAATTTTGGGGGCCGATTTTCTCGCCGATACAACCATCCCCTTAATTTACACGGACATCAAAATAGATGCCGCAGGTATCAGCGACAATAAGTTTGGTTTGGGTGATATCTGTATTGAACCGTTTGCATTATCCTGGCACGGCGATCGCTATGATGCGGCTTTTGGATTGGCCGCATATGTGCCGGTCGGCGAATACGATGAAGATGACCCTGCTTCACCGGGAAAGGACTTCTGGACTGCTATGATTACACTTGGAGGAACTTATTATTTCGATACTCAGAAGACCTGGTCCGCATCAATACTCGCCAGGTATGAGATACACAGTGAAAAGAATGAGTCCGACGTCAGGCCTGGAAATGATTTTCACTTTGAATGGGGTATCGGCAAGACACTGGCAAAAACTTGGGATGTCGGATTAGCCGGTTATTGCCATTGGCAGGTGACCGATGACAGCGGTTCAGATGTCTCCTGGGACAAAAGCGTACACGATCGAGTCTATGCAATCGGCCCGGAAGTCAGCGTTTTTTTCCCT
>JAFDFH010000494.1 GCA_019309945.1 Deltaproteobacteria bacterium | reverse complement strand
TTTCAATCGTACGTGCCTGGACACAAACCGGCGGGGAGATCCTCTTTGGTGAAGCGACCTTTAAAAAAGGCAAAAAGGGGCTTACATTAACCGGTCAACTTGGCGATGTCATGAAAGAATCCGCAACCGCCGCATTAAGTTTTATTCGGGCCAATTCCGCTGCCCTTGGGATTAACGAAGATTTTTTTGAAAATCATGATATCCATATACACATACCGGCAGGCGCCATACCCAAGGACGGCCCATCCGCCGGTGTCACCATGCTGACCGCCCTGGCGTCTATTCTCACCCATAAAACCATCCGGAAAGACCTCGCCATGACCGGAGAAATCACGTTAAGAGGACAGGTATTGCCTGTCGGCGGTATAAAAGAAAAAGTGCTTGCAGCCCACCGTGCAGGTATAAAAACGCTTATTTTACCAAAATGGAATAAAAAAGATTTGATCGACATTCCCAAAAAAGTCCAAAGAGATATTCATTTTCACTTCGTAGACAAAATGATGGATGTTTTAAAACTCGCACTTGGAGAAATAAAAGGCTGATTGCCCCCATTTTTAATTGACGATTTATTTGTGGAAATGGCCTTCTTGTTATGATGTTTTTTAAATTAACAACCAGGAATATTTCTTTTTTTTGTCGCTTCCTTACAATTTTTGGGCTTTCTTTACTCTTTGTTCAAGGGTGTTCAACGGCTGTCCCTGCTCGGGCTCCCACCAAATATCCCCAAGCGCCAGCCGGACATTACCGACCTCCAGATCAAGCCAAGCATCCTAAACCTTATCGCGTCGGAAAAAAATGGTATCAACCACTACCCCATGCGAATAATTTTAGACAGCGGGGAATTGCATCCTGGTATGGCAAAAAGTTTCATGGCCGAAAGACTTCAAGCGGAGAAATTTACAATATGTATGCCATGACAGCCGCCCACAAAACCCTGCCCCTGGGTACATACGTAAACGTGCGCCACCTTAACAACCAACGCGAAATTGAGGTCAGGATCAACGATCGGGGTCCCTTTATTCGCGGTCGGGTCATTGATCTTTCCTACACCGCGGCAAAAAAGATCGGAATTATTGGGACGGGGACTGCTCCCGTTGAGGTTGTCGCACTTGGTAAGGCGGCCCCGCTAACGGCCTCCAAATCGGTTGTCCGATCCTATGTCACGGTAGATTATTCTACGGGTAATTTTACAATTCAGGTGGGTGCCTTCAGTAATCGGGACAACGCCCGGAGACTGCAACAACAGCTTGGTCGAAAATACAAGAATGCCCACGTCACAACCTTTTTCAATGGCAATGAAACGTTATACCGAGTGCGGGTGGGCAGATGCTCAACCTTAGGACAGGCAGAAGAATACGAACGAATTATGATAGAAAACGGGTTTAAAGATGCAGTGATCATTGCAGAATGACGTCCTTTGTATCCCACGGACAGGCATGAATACACGGAATATTTCAAGGATAGCGCTACTGCTCCACCGCCTGCCGGAATTTGGGTCTGACATTGTTGTCAAAAGGGGAAAGGGTACGTTTTGAAGTTACCACTTCAGAAAGTCGTTTTTTTGGACCGGGACGGAGTTATTAACCGGGATTCATCGAATTATGTAAAAAACTGGTCTGAATTCAGCTTTCTTCCGGGAAGCCTAAAAGCATTAAAAAACCTGACAAAAAATGGATTTACCCTAATTATCATTACAAACCAGTCGGCCATCCGGCGTAAAATTTTATCTCTAGAAGGTCTCGAAGCTATTCACCGGAATATGATCGAGACGGTTAACTCTGCGGGTGGGGAGATCAAAGACATTTTCTTCTGCCCGCATTTACCTGAAGACGGATGCAGCTGCCGCAAACCCAAGCCGGGATTAATCCATGCAGCACAAAAAGCATACCGGATAGATCTTGCAAACTCGGTAATGGTGGGAGACAATGCAAAGGATATCGAGTGCGCCCGGAACGCCGGATGCGGCCATGCTGTGCTGGTACGAACCGGTAAGGGTGAAGAATCTGAGATGATCCTCGCAGAAAAAAAGATATTCCCCGACCACGTGGCGAAAGACCTTTATGAAGCCTCCGATTGGATAACTGCCCATCATAGATGAGCCCCCGCAACATATTGCGTAACTTCTCAAAAACTTACGGGCCTATAAACAATTTTAAGGAAAATCCAGGTCGAAGGGTCCTTCGACTTTCATCTTCCACCTTATTTTTGTTTATAGATCCGAAAACTTATGGTTAAACCTACCAGCGGAGTCATCCGGTAATTTTTTTTAAAGCGGGCAACTGTTTGAAGCCGTTTAGGGCGGCTTTCATAGACCCGAACAACATAAATTGTTGATTGTACCCTGTTTGTGCTAAGCGACACACTCATTTTAGATCCCGTGCGCGGGGCACTGTTAGGCGCCCTTAACGGCAAGTTTTGGCCGTATTGAAAAAAATT
>JAFDFH010000122.1 GCA_019309945.1 Deltaproteobacteria bacterium | reverse complement strand
TTTCCTACGGCCTATCATCTGTTCTAAGGTTAAAATATCAAAGATGTCGGCCTCGATCAGGGATGAAAATGATTTTAACTCCTCGAGGGGCAATTCATGCAGCTCTTTATTTCTATCAAGCGCATAGCTCACGGCCTTGCCCACACAACGATGGGCTTCCCTGAAGGGCACGCCCTGGGACACCAGATAATCGGCCATGTCGGTTGCCCGGCGCATGGTTTCTACGTTTATTTTCAGATTCGGAAGCATTTTTACGTAAATGGCAACACATTCTTTCAGGGTGTCCACGGTATCAAACAAAGGCTCCTTGTCCTCCTGCATATCACGGTTATAGGCTAGTGGAAGTGATTTCATTACGGTTAAAAGGGTTACCAGGTTCCCGAAAACACGGCCGGTTTTTCCCCGGACCAGCTCGGGCACGTCCGGATTTTTCTTTTGAGGCATGATACTGCTTCCGGTCGCAAATGAATCCGGAAGTTCGATAAAACCAAATTCAGATGACGACCATAGAATCAATTCCTCTGACAGGCGGCTCAAATGAACCATGCAGATGCTCGCCGATGATAAAAATTCGATGATAAAATCCCGATCAGCCACCGCGTCAATACTATTTTGTGATATTTTTGGAAATCCCAGGAGACCTGCGGTATATGCTCTGTCAATGGGGTATGTTGTACCGGCAAGGGCGGCACTTCCCAGGGGCATCACATTCATCCGTTTTTGGCAGTCATGCAACCGGTCCGCATCCCTTGAAAACATCTCATAATAGGCCATCAGGTGGTGCGCCAAAAGAACCGGTTGCGCCCGCTGCAGGTGGGTATATCCGGGCAACACCACATTGATATTGTCCTTTGAAAGATCTACAAGCGTCTTTCTTAATATCGCCAGACGTTTTATAATCTGTATGGTCTCATCCCTCAGATACATCCGCACATCCAGGGCGACCTGGTCATTGCGACTCCTTGCGGTATGAAGCTTATGGGCAACCTGGCCCACTTCCTGAATCAAGCGGTTTTCAATATGCATATGAATATCTTCAAGACGATCATCACAGGGGAAATCCCCTCGATCAATATCTTCTTTTATTTTGACAAGCCCCTTAATCAATCTTGAAGCATCCGCTTCGCTAATTATAGACGCTTGGGCGAGCATCCGGCAGTGAGCCACACTGCCGTCGATATCATGGGAATAGAGCCGTTTGTCGATATCAATTGAGGACGTAAATGCCTCTACGTCCCTGTCGGTTGCTTGAGAAAATCTTCCGTCCCAGGGCTTTTCGGACATGGCTAACCTTTACCTCCTGTTTTCCAAAAGCTTTTGAATACGCAACCGAAGCGCATTCAGGCGGATAAAGCCTTCGGCATCTTTCTGACGATAGACCGTGTCGTCTTCAAAGGTTGCAAAATCCTCGCGATAAAGGGATTCATCCGATTTACGTCCCAGGACACGACAATTGCCCTTGTAAAGCTCAAGGCATACAACCCCGGACACGTTTTTCTGGGTCCGATCGACCATTTCCTGTATCAGCCGCATCTCAGGCGAAAACCAAAACCCGTTATATACGAGTTTGGAATATTTGGGGATCAGGGAGTCCCGTAGGTACATCACCTCGCGATCCATTGTAATGGATTCCACGGCCCGGTGAGCCACTCTCAAAATGGTACCCCCGGGGGTCTCATAAACACCCCGTGACTTCATGCCGACAAAACGGTTCTCAACAAAGTCAGCCCGGCCGATACCGTTCCGTCCTCCCCGAATGTTCAATTCCTGTAGAAAATTCGCGGGGGATAATCGTTCCCCGTTAATTGCAACCGGATCTCCCGATTCAAAGGTTATTTCAATGCATTCGGCTTCATCCGGAGCGTCCTGGGGTGAAGTCGTCAGGGTAAAGATATCTTCAGGAGGCGGTTTCCAGGGATCTTCCAGAACACCCCCTTCGTAACTGATATGCAGAAGGTTACAGTCTGTACTGTAGGGTTTTGCATGGGTGGTGGGAACCTGAATACCGTGGTTCTTCGCGAAGGCCATGAGGGCGGTGCGTGAAGTAAGGTCCCACTCACGCCAAGGTGCAATGATCTTAATGTGCGGATCAATCGAAAGATACGTCAATTCAAATCTGACCTGATCGTTTCCTTTTCCGGTGGCCCCATGGCTCACCGCCTCCGCCCTTTCGATCCGGGCAATCTCCATCTGTCGTTTAGCAATCAGCGGGCGGGCGATAGATGTCCCCAGAAGGTATTGATCCTCATAAATTGCGTTTGCGCGAAAGGCCGGAAAGACGTAATCCTTTACAAATGTCTCCTTGAGGTCATCGATATACACCTTTGATGCCCCCGTATTTAAAGCGTTTTTCTCGATCTGGACCAGATCATCTTTCTGACCAATGTCCGCTGAAAATGCGACGACCTCGCAATGATAGGTCTCGATGAGCCATTTTAGAATGACAGAAGTATCCAGGCCACCTGAATAGGCCAGCACTACTTTGTTAATTTTTTCCGACAAGATTTTTCTCCTTGTTATCTCTCCGGGTCACAATATTTCATCCAGACAGTTTACCAGTGAATCAATGTCCTCTTTTGCGATGATAAGGGGAGGGATAAAACGCAAAATATTCTCCTGAATGCAGTTGATGAGAAACCCTCTTGCCATGCATGTGTTCAAAATCGAGGCTCCCTCGACATCCAGTTCCATGCACAAAAGCAGACCCATTCCGCGAACATCCACAATCGACCCATGCCTGTTTTGGAGCCACATAAGCCTCTCCTTAAAATACGCACCGACTTCCCGGCAATGGTTAATGATCTTTTCTTCCGAAAGGATCCTGAGCACTTCAAGGGAAACAGAGGTTACAATCGGTGTGCCCCCAAATGTCGAGGCATGGGAACCGGGACCGAATGCAGAGGCGACATGTTCTTTCGCCAACATTGCCCCAATAGGTAATCCATTGGCCAGCGCCTTGGCCAACGTCATAATATCCGGCTCAAGACCAAAATGTTCGTAGGCAAAAAGTTTACCTGTCCGTCCGATTCCGGTTTGAATCTCGTCAAAAATGAGGAGCAATCCTGTTTCGTCGCAAACCTGCCGAACCTTTTTTAAGTATTCCGGATCTGGACAGCGAACCCCGCCTTCACCCTGGACAGGCTCGATCAACACCCCACATGTAGACGGACCGACTTTCCTTTTTAATGCTTCGATGTCATTAAACGGAACAAAATCAAAACCTCTAAGTACGGGATCATAACCCTTCCGGATTTTCTCCTGGCCGGTAGCGGAAAGGGTGGCCATGGTACGCCCATGAAAAGAATTTTCCATGGCAATGATCGAAAAACGCTCACTCTCCCCTTTTTCTTTGAAGTACCGTCTGGTAATTTTTATTGCAGCTTCATTGGCTTCAGCCCCGCTGTTGCAGAAAAAAACCCGGTCTGCAAAACTGTTTTCAACCAGCCAGGAGGCCAGCTCGACCTGGGGGACCGTATAATAAAGATTCGACACATGCAAAAGGATATCGGCCTGTCTTAAAAGGACTTCCGTAATTTTCGGATGGGCATGGCCCAGATTACATACGGCAATTCCAGCGACAAAATCGGTATAGCATCGCCCCTCGGAATCCCATACACGGCATCCTTTACCCCTTGTAATCACGATAGGAAATCTTTTATATGTCTGGGTAATAACCTGATCAGCTTTGGTGATGGTTTCGTTGTTCATATTCCTTATCCATTGAGGTTGCCGGGTTTGTTAATCGTAACTTCCGTCCCTATGCCCTGATCCGTAAAGAGTTCCAGCACTAGCGCGTGGCGTTTTCTGCCATTGATAATATGAACCTTTTCAATACCGTTTTTCAGTGCCTCCAGGGCATATTCAATCTTGGGTATCATACCCCCTGAAATGGTTTTGGCTTCAAGCATCCTGGGAATATCATTCGCGTCAATCGAAGATATGAGCGATCCCGAAGGGTCGAGTAGGCCATCAACATCTGTCAAAAAGATCAGACGACCCGCGGAAAGGGCTATAGCAACTTGGCTCGCCACAAGATCGGCGTTAATGTTATAGGTCTCACCCGAATCCCCGGAACCTACCGGCGCAATAATGGGAATAAAACCTTTTTGAGTCAGCGTATGAATAATATCGGGATTGATTCGGGTCACTTCCCCCACGAGCCCCGGATCAATAATTTCAGGGGGGTTAGCGTTATCTTGCTGGTACACAATATGCATTTTTTTTGCCATAATGAGTCCCCCATCCTTGCCGCTTAACCCAACGGCCCTGCCCCCTTGCTGATTGATCTGGGCCACGATCGACTTATTGACTTTACCGCCAAGGACCATTTCCACCACGTCCATGGTCGGTTCATCCGTAAGGCGCATCCCCCTTACGAATTTAGGGCGGATTCCCATCCGGTCGAGGACCAAGTTGATCTGGGGCCACCCGCCGTGGACGACGACCGGGTTGAGACCGATAAACTTCATCAAGGTGATGTCCCGCGCAAAATCTTCTTTTAGCTGCTCGTCGGCCATGGCATGCCCGCCATACTTGATCACTATGGTCATGCCGGCAAAACGACGTATATAAGGCAGCGATTCAACCAGTATGTCGGCGACACTTGGATTCATTGGGTTCGTTTTGGTAACCGTTCACGGAACGTTGAAATTAGAAAAGAGAAATTGGAAATTTGGCCTTCATGCTTTTGTACTGTTGGTGATCGTATTATCTAGTGCCCATCCAGAAACGAGGATTTTTGTTCGAGATCAAGGCCTGCAAAAAATTTTACCGCAGGCATATAGTTGATATTCCGAGGATATAATTTTGAGCATAACGCAGAGATCGGGCAAAAAGACCGTTTCTGGATGGGCACTAGTTATTAATACCCTTTCCATCCGTGCTCGCCGACCAGTTTGACAAACCTGCATCCACCGAGACTCGTCGTGCGGACACCCTCTTCATTCTTGTATAGTTTAATCAGATCCTGGGAATAATGATTTCCGACAGGTATGACCATGCGCCCGCCAACGGCGAGTTGGCTTACCAATATATTCGGAATTTCAGGTGCACCCGCAGTAACAACAATTGCATCAAAAGGGCTTTCATCGGCCCATCCGGAAGTCCCGTCAGAATATTTGGTTACGATATTGTGATACCGAAGTTTGTCAAAAATTTTGCGGGCATTGATAAAGAGCGAGTGTATTCTCTCAATGGTATAAACGCGAAATACAATCTCCGCCAATATTGCCGCCTGGTAGCCTGACCCGGTCCCAATTTCAAGTACCCGGTCTTCCTTCCCTAGCTGCAATGCCTGGGTCATCTCAGCAACAATATATGGTTGTGAAATGGTCTGCTGCTCTCCGACAGGCAGGGGAAAATCGCCATACGCCTGATCCCTTAGGGCTTCGCTCACAAAAAGATGTCTGGGGACCTTTCGAAGGGCTTCCAGGACTTTCAGATCCGTTATGCCGCGGGATTCAATCTGTTTTTTAACCATCGCTTCACGCTGTCGCTGGTATTTCACGGATTCTTTTTCCATAAGTTAAATTTACTATCAAAAAAGTAAGTTTACGTCAAGAATTTCGAACCCGGAATCCCGGCAGTTTCATTATTTTAAACGTATCATCGGGATTTACAATAAACGCATTGACAACGCACTCGGCCTTCGATATCTGATTCTACATAAAAATAGGGCCGATAAATCCTGGAGCATGGTCATTACAAAAAAAGATGATGAGATTGTCAAGTAGGAGACAAAAATGAAGACAGCAAAAATAGTTAAATACTCTCTATTGGCCATAGTGGTAATCCTTATGGTTGTATTCTTCCATTATAACCTCCCGCGTACGGAAGTCGTCCGGATCACCGGTACCGACATCAAGCGCGTGACGGAAGACAAAAACAAAAAAGCTGATTTGGACACCACGGCAACCAGCGGAAAGCAACCAACGGTAACGCGGGATGTACGTTTTATCAATACGGTGACCCGTGAAGATCGCATTATGGTATTTCGCAATGAAGACACCGGCTGGGGCTGGCCTCCTTATTTCAAGTTTGGTAGTGCTGATGTCCAGGCCAAGGCACACCAATTTATGGCATCGGAGCAGAAACCATGGGTCCGGGTCAAATTCTACGGATGGCGAATTAAAATATTTTCAAAATTTCCCAACGCTGTCAGCTTAAAGGCTGTAAGCAGGGACTACAAGCATTTCCCGTTGTTCAATATCGTTTTTCTGATCCTGTTTTTCGGTGCCCTGTTTTTTCTTGTCAAATGGTTTCAACGCCTCATCCGGCGCATTAAAGATCGCTTTAAAAAAACCGACGGCACTGCTGCCGATGCCGGTACCAGGCAAAATGGTGCCTGATTTCAACTCCGATGCCTATCATACAGCCGAACAGGCTAATGGCTCATGAGATTTAAATCCGTCATTCCTGACATCCGGGGTGGCATAGCGCGCACTTGGTTTTGAGTTACCGGGGATATATTTTGAGACCTTTGAAAAACGCCTCTTTTTGCCCAATTTCGGCGTCCTACTCAAAATTTAATCCTCGAAATATTCAATATATTCCTGTGGTTAAATTTTTGGTCTTCCTTAAACGTGAACAAAAAACGACATTTTTCAAAGGTCTCATTTTCGGGAGTCCATTCCCCCCGATGTTCCCCCACAGCACACCTGCCTTAAAAAAGAGAGCCATAAAAACCGTGCCTCCCATTTCCGGTCATTGAAAAGTAACACATCACTAAAAAACGATGGGACGACAAAAATGTAGATCCATTTCAAAATTGTTGTTCCTATGTTGATTTTTCCCCCTTGATTCTCCGTATTGGCTCAATTCCCTTTGATCCAAAAAAAAGTTGATATTTTAAAAGGATAGCATTGTTTTTCATCACACCAGTATCCATTGGCAAGACTGGCATCTTTCTTGCTGCTATGCAGTGACGATAATTACAGCAAAATATTCTCTCAATGTCGGTCTATATGCTCAAGTTTCGCTCCTATAAACGAGCGTTAGGAGCATCATATTTGCCCCTACAGCCAGCTTCTTGAGATATAGCATTTTGAATTGTTTAAATAAATTTGAAAACCATGCGACATTAAGCGAACTGTTTGATCATATCGCATACGCGTCTGCTGTTAAGACCTATGCCATAGGCTCTGGGATTTTTTACATGGCCTATTCCCATTTCTTTTTCAACTATTTTTGACCTATTCAAAATTAATGAAGATTTCCAGTACTATTTTTACGTTTAATCGGTACCTTAAGAGATTTTACGGTAACTTCTTAAAAACTTATGGTTAAACCTACCAGCGGAGTCATCCGGTAATTTTTTTCAAAGCGGGCAACTGTTTGAAGCCGTTTAGGGCGGCTTACAGTGCCCCGAACAGCATAAATTGTTG